>NZ_SDXQ01000001.1:0-46896 GCF_006964045.1 Arthrobacter sp. TS-15
ATGAAGAACCATATCCTCCACCGCATACGGCAACTCCACACCCCCACCCGAAGCACCAGCCAGATTCAGCACACCCGTCTCGGCGATCGCAGCGAGCCGTTCCTCAACCTCGTCCGGCAGGATCAGCTCAGGGTGATAACCCTCCAAACCCAGCAACGTAGCCGTCATGGTCCCGTGCCCCCGGCCCGTCGCAGCCAACGAACCATACAAATCAACCCGCAGCGAAGCCACCGAACCCAGGACACCAGCGTCCTTGAGCTCCCGGGCAAACACCGCCCCGGCCCGCATCGGCCCCACAGTATGAGAACTCGACGGGCCAATACCCACAGTAAACAGATCGAAAACGCCAACAGCCATGGTCGGGATTCCTTAACAAAGCTTGAAAACGGTCCGGCAGATGGTCCTACCGGAGGGCCGCCCCCCCCCCCCGTGTGCCGGTCAGCCCGGCGCCCAATTCGGGGTCTAGCTGCAGAACATGCCGTGCGCACGGCACAGCCCGCAGCGAACCCCCGAATCGGACTCGGTCGGGGTGGGAGTTAGGAGAGGTCTCCGCCATTCTTGGAGGCGTATTCCTCGGCCGAGAGCAACGGGCCCTCGGACTCGGCGGCGACCTTGAACAACCAACCGGCGCCGTAGGGATCGTTGTTGATCAGGGCGGGGTCGGATACAACGGCGTCGTTGATCTCGGTGACCTCACCGGTGACCGGCGAGTACAGGTCAGAGACGGACTTAGTGGACTCAACTTCGCCACAGGTCTCGCCAGCGGTCACCGTGGAGCCAACCTCGGGGAGGTCGACGTAAACGATGTCACCCAGTGCGTCGGTGGCAACCTCGGAGATACCAACGGACACGGAGTTCCCGTCTCCGCGTGAAACCCACTCGTGCTCGTCGGAGTACTGAAGTTCGGGCGCTACTTTGGGCATTCTGTTTCCTTTACGTGTAGTGGCTACATCTAATTGTGTCGCGTGTGGGCCGTCTGAGTGGTTGGCCTGGCGGTGTGGCACCGAATTCCTCCGCGTGCTGCTCCTTCGTCGCTTTGACGCACGCTTCCGGAATCCGCTCCCCCACCGCACGGCCACGCGAGTCCGGCCTCCGGCAGCATGCTCCCCACCGTCCCCCTCGCCTCGCAAGCTCGGCCAGGGAACCCGGACGGCGTGGCCCCCGTGGAGCATCGCGTCCGCTCAGCGGGCGCACATGCGACCGAGCATGCAGAGGAGGTCGGACCCGCCGGCCGAAGGCGACTGATTCAGCGAACCCGCTTGTAGAACGGCAGTGCGACCACTTCGAAGGGCTCAGTTTTACCCCGCAGGTCAATATCCAGCGCGGTGCCCGGCTCAGCGAAAGCGACGTCGACATACGCCAACGCTACCGGGTAGTCGAGCGTGGGGCTGGGCTGGCCGGAGGTGACTTCGCCAATCACTGCGCCGTCCTTGAGGACCGGGTAGTGACTGCGTCCGGCACGGCGACCGAGGCCCTTCAGGCCAACGAGTTTCCGTCCGCTGGTGGAGCCGGCGCCGTCGGCCTTCAGTGCAGCCAGTGCGTCCTTGCCGACGAAGTCGCCTTCCTTGGACAATGCCACTACGGGACCGAGTCCTGCTGCGAAGGGGTTGCCTTCACGGGAGAGCTCGTTGCCATAGAGGGGCATTCCGGCTTCGAGACGCAGGGAATCGCGGGAGGCGAGGCCGGCTGGGGTGAGTTCGCCTTCATTCGCGGCAGCCGCAATCGCCTGCCACAGTGCGGCAGCTGATTCGTTGGCCACAAAGATCTCAAAGCCGTCTTCGCCGGTGTAGCCGGTGCGGGCGAGCAGCAGGTCTTGCGTGCCGCCGTCGAACGTGAACGGTACTTCCACCGCCGCGTAGTACTTGAGTTCGGTGACCAGTGCGTGCTGTTCGGCGGGCACCAGGCGGAGCAGGATGGCTTCGGCGAGGGGACCCTGCACGGCAATCAGCGAGGTCTCAGCGGAGGCGTCTTCAACTACGACGTCAAAACCGGCGGCGCGCTCCTGCAGCGCGGACGCCACAACCGCAGCGTTGCCTGCGTTCGGTACCACCAGGAATTTGTCCGAGCCTTCTTCGGTAGAGGCCCGGCGGTAGACGATCAGGTCATCGATGATGCCGCCGTTTTCCTGGCAGATCAGCGAGTACTTGGCCTTGCCGACGGCCATGGCGGAGATCTTGCCTACCAAGGCGTAGTCCAGGAACGCGGCGGCCTCGGGACCGGTGACCCAGACTTCGCCCATGTGGGAGAGGTCGAACAGGCCTGCGGCCTTGCGGACGGCGTGGTGCTCGGCCAGTTCGGACGAGTACTTGAGGGGCATCTGCCAACCCCCGAAGTCGGTGAAGGACGCGCCGAGCTTCTTGTGCTCTTCGTAAAGGGCTGTGTAGTTCTCAGTCATTTCCGGAACCCCTTAGTTTTCGAAGTCTTCGATTGGCGGGCAGGAGCAGACCAGGTTGCGGTCGCCAGCTGCGCCGTCGATGCGGCCAACGGGCGGGAAGTACTTGTCCTGCTTGAGGTGGTGGACCGGGAAGGCGGCCTGCTCGCGCGGGTACGCACGGTCCCAGTCGGAACTTACGACGGCGGCAGCCGTGTGGGGCGCGCGGCGAAGCGGAGAATCCTGCACGGAGAAATCACCGTGGGCAACCTGGTCGATTTCGGCACGGATGGTGATCATGGCCTCGATGAAGCGGTCGATCTCGGCAAGGTCTTCCGACTCGGTGGGCTCCACCATCAGGGTTCCGGCAACCGGGAACGCGAGCGTGGGGGCGTGGAAGCCGAAGTCGATGAGGCGCTTGGCCACGTCCTCAGCGGTGACGCCGGTCTTGGCTGTCAGTTCACGGAGGTCGAGGATGCACTCGTGGGCCACGAGTCCGCCTTCGCCGGTGTAGAGGACCGGGAAGTACTCGTTGAGGCGTGAAGCGATGTAGTTCGCAGCGAGCAACGCGGACTTGGTGGCTTCGGTGAGACCCTGGCCGCCCATGAGCTTCACGTACGCCCAGGAAATCGGCAGAACGCCGGCAGAACCGAAACGGGAGGCGGAAATCGGGACGTCGTTGCCCTCAGTCCAAGACGCGGCATCACCGGGCATGAACGGAGCCAGGTGTGCCTTGGCCGCTACCGGGCCAACGCCGGGTCCACCGCCACCGTGCGGGATGCAGAAGGTCTTGTGCAGGTTCAGGTGGGACACGTCGCCGCCGAACTTGCCCGGCTGGGCCAAGCCAACCAGCGCGTTGAGGTTGGCGCCGTCGATGTACACCTGGCCGCCGGCCTCGTGGATGGAGTCGCAGACTTCGCGGACGTCGGCGTCGTACACACCGTGCGTGGACGGGTAAGTGATCATGATGGCCGAGAGGGCGTCCCGGTTAGCTTCGATCTTGTTCTTGAGGTCAACGTGATCGATGGTGCCATCCGGAGCGGTGGCAACAACCACTACCTTCATGCCGGCGAGCACTGCCGAGGCAGCGTTGGTGCCGTGCGCGGAAGCAGGAATGAGGCACACGTTGCGCTGATCATCGCCGTTGGACAGGTGGTAGCCGCGGATGGCCAGGAGGCCAGCGAGCTCACCCTGCGAACCGGCATTCGGCTGGATGGACACCTGGTCGTAGCCGGTGATCTCAGTCAGCTGCGCTTCGAGGTCGGTGATGAGATCACGCCAACCCTCGGTCTGCGAATCCGGAGCGAACGGGTGGATCGAGGCGAATTCCGGCCAGGAGATGGCTTCCATCTCTGCCGTGGCGTTGAGCTTCATGGTGCAGGAGCCCAGCGGAATCATGGTGCGGTCCAGCGCGAGGTCGCGGTCAGAGAGCTTGCGGATGTAGCGCAGTAGCTGGGTTTCGGAGCGGTGCGTGTTAAACACCGGGTGCTGCATGAAATCGCTGGTGCGCTCCACGGAGGATTCCAGGGCGAAGCCTTCAGCGGTTTCGGTTACCGAAGCACCAAAGACTTCAAGGAGACCGCCGACAATCTCAGATGTAGTGGTCTCGTCAACAGACATACCCACGGTGTCAGCATCAATGCCGCGGAGGTTAATGCCTTTGGCCTCAGCGGCGGCCACGATCTCCGCAGCCTTACCGGGGACGCGGACGGTGATGGTGTCGAAGAAGGAACCGTGGAGGACCTCGACGCCGGCCGCCTTCAGGGACGCTGCAAGGGTACGGGCGTGACCGTGCGCGGTCTCCGCGATCGCTTTCAGGCCTTCAGGGCCGTGGTAAACGGCGTACATCGACGCGACGATGGCCAGGAGCGCCTGCGCAGTACAGATGTTGGAGGTGGCCTTCTCGCGGCGGATGTGCTGCTCTCGGGTCTGCAGCGCCAAGCGGTAGGCGGGGACACCGGCGTCGTCCTTGGAAACGCCAACCAGACGGCCGGGCATGGAACGCTCCAGCCCCTTCTGGACGGCCATGTACGCAGCATGCGGGCCGCCGAAGAACAGCGGAACGCCCAGTCGCTGCGCGGAACCAACGGCGATGTCGGCGCCCTGCTCACCCGGAGGGGTGATGAGCGTCAGGGACAGAAGATCTGCAGCCACGGTGACCAGTGCGCCGCGTTCTTTGGCTGCGGCGATGACGGCGGAGTGGTCGAACACGCGGCCGGAGACACCGGGCTGCTGCAGGACGACGCCGTTGATGGCGCCTTCCGGGAGACCAAGCGAGAGGTCAGCAACCTCAACCTCGAAGCCGAGTGCTTCGGCGCGGCCCTTCACGATCGCGATGGTCTGCGGCAGGCAGTCGGCGTCCAGGACGGTCTTGCCATCCTGTGCGGCCTTGTTCTTGTTGGCACGGCGCATCATCAGCACGGCCTCGGCAACAGCGGTTGCTTCATCCAGAAGGGACGCATTGGCAATCGGCAGGCCAACAAGGTCCTGGACCATGGTCTGGAAGTTGAGGAGCGCTTCGAGGCGGCCCTGCGAGATTTCCGGCTGGTAGGGGGTGTAGGCGGTGTACCAAGCCGGAGATTCCAGGATGTTGCGGCGGATCACCGGCGGCGTCACGGTGTCGTAGTAGCCCTGGCCGATCATCTGAACGGCAGTCTTGTTCTTGGAAGCGAGCTTGCGCAGCTCAGCCAAAACTTCAACTTCACTCAGTGCGTTCTGAAGGGTGAGGGCAACGTCCTGGCGGATATCGTTCGGGACGGCGGTGTCGACCAGCGAATCGACGGTGTCGTAGCCGATGGACTTGAGCATGGTCTCAATGTCGGCCTGGCGGCGGGCGCCGATATGCCGATCGACGAAGGTGGTGGAGGCAGAACTAACCGTCACGAAGGAACTCCATTACTTGGGCGGCGTTTGGGTACGCCACAGCGGCTGGGTTCCTCCCCGCTCTGTATTGGACCTGAGAGTTTCCGCGCGTTGCGTGAACAACCATCGCTTGCACCGTCGGTGAGCACAGCACCCGTTCGCCCGTGGGTGGGCTGAGTACCTGCTGCTTTCCAGAGTTGCCTCGCCGCGGCGGTGCTTGGGCCTGAGAGATTCCTGGGGAGGGTTTGCTCCTACGGCGCCTGCATCACTTGCCTGCAGGACTCTCCCGCCGCAGA
This sequence comes from Arthrobacter sp. TS-15, assembly GCF_006964045.1. NCBI lineage: Bacteria > Bacillati > Actinomycetota > Actinomycetes > Micrococcales > Micrococcaceae > Arthrobacter > Arthrobacter sp. TS-15. The sequence goes on from NZ_SDXQ01000001.1 coordinate 5,530, forward strand.
TCAAAGGCATGTTCAGTTGTGTATGGGCGCCATGTAGGGCACGCCACAAGAGTTAATTGTCCTACGCTCGGGCCTCAGCAGCAAATGGATGAGCTGCTACTTCCGCAGGCGTTCAAGGACCCCCAGAAGGATTTCGACGTCGGCCTCCCGCCCGGCGTTGCCGCCTTCCTGGCCGCCTTCAAAGATCGCGTTGAAATAGAGTCCGTCGCCCATATAGCTGACAGCCTTGGCAACCTCTGGTCCGACGTCTTCTGCCAGCACGTCAAGCCACCGCTGTTGAATTGCGGCAAACCTGCGGCGGGTTTCCTCGTGAGCCACCTCAGCCAGCCTGGTAGCGGCGACGAATGCCCGGTCCATGGGCGTATCTGCCCAGAGAGAGGACCTGATGAAGTATGCCGCTGAACCATCCGGCGCCGCCTTCATGAGTTCAGTATCTTCATCGGCCAGCAGGTCCAGGCGCTCCAAAAGGGCCGTAATCAGCGCTTCCTTGTTGGGGAAGTGGTAGAGCAGTCCGCCTTTGGACACGCCTGCCCGCTTGGCGACGGCGTCGAGTGTGGCAGCCCGCTCCCCTACTTCTATGAGGAGGGCTTCAAAGGCATCCAGGACGGCGTCCCGGGCAATTGGTTTTCGTGGCATGTATCCATCATTCCCTAAAGGTTCATGGGGGCTATAGTTGAAACTGTACCGTCTGGACGGTATAGTTGAATCCATGTTCTCGCCGTCCTCAACCCAAGCACCCCGTTCCGCTCACCCCGTCAAGGGCCAAGCGGCACCGTGGCGCGACTGGACGGCCTTGGCACTCCTGATGTTTCCGGTGCTGCTGGTGGCCGTCGACAACACCGCGCTCACCTTTGCCTTGCCGGAGATTGCCCGCTCCCTGAATGTCGGAGGCGTGCAGTTGCTGTGGATTGTTGATGCGTACCCGCTGGTCCTCGCAGCACTGCTCGTCTCCATGGGCAACTTGGGCGACAGGATCGGACGACGGCGGCTGCTGCTGATCGGCAGCACGGGCTTCGCGGCGGTGTCGGCTGCTACAGCATTCGCGCCGTCCGCTGAATGGCTGATCGCCGGGCGCGCCGGTCTTGGTGTCTTCGGCGCCATGTTGATGCCTTCCACGTTGTCCTTGATCCGGAACATCTTCACCGACCCCAACCGTCGCCGCTTGGCGATCGCTGTCTGGGCAGCCGGGTTCTCCGGTGGCGCCGCCCTTGGCCCGATCTTTGGCGGCTGGCTGGTGGAGCACTTCTGGTGGGGCGCCGTCTTCCTGGTTGCAGCATTCCTACTCCTCCCCCTGCTGGCTTTCGGCCGGGTCCTGATTCCGGAGTCCAAGGACTCCAACCCGGGACGTGTGGATGTGCGCAGCATCGTTCTGTCCGTCGTCACCATGGCGCCGTTCGTATACGGGATCAAAGAATTCGCGGTTCATGGTTTCGGAGCCTCCGCAGCAGCCTTCATGGGCTTTGGCGTGGTGATGGGCATCCTGTTCGTGCGTCGCCAGCAGCGGATCGAGAACCCCATGTTGGATGTTGCCTTGTTCAAGAACAAGGTGTTCAGCACGGCCATCGTGGCGAACGTGCTGTCCCTGTTCTCCATGACGGGTTTCATCTACTTCTTCGCACAGCACTTGCAACTCGTTGAGGGCCAGTCCCCCATGGAGGCCGGTATCGCCATGATTCCCGCCCTCCTGGCCACGGTCATCGCCGGACTACTGGTGGTGCCATTGGTCAAGCGCGTGCGGCCAGGGTTCGTTGTGGCCGCAGGCCTGACGCTCAGCGCTGTGGGTTATCTGATCGTCGTAGTGGGCGATCACGGCAGCGGCCCCGTGTTCCTGTTGTCGGCGCTCACCGTGTTGGCCGTGGGGGTTGGCGCGGCGGAGACGATCTCCAATGACCTCATCCTGGCATCGGTGCCGGCCGACAAATCCGGCGCAGCCTCGGCCATCTCCGAGACCGGCTACGAGCTGGGGTCGCTCCTGGGAACGGCAGTACTTGGCTCCATCCTCACGGCGTCCTACCAGCACAACCTGATCATGCCGGACGGCATCTCCGAGCAGGCCGCCGGGAATTCCGGTGAAACCCTCGCCGGCGCTGTTGATGCGGCGGCCGCACTTCCGGCCCCGTTGTCGGAGGCGTTGACACATGCCGCCCGGACAGCTTTCGAGTCCGGCGTCCACATCACTGCGGCGATTGGGCTGGTACTGATGGCTGGCGCGGCAGTGCTCGCCGCCGTCGTGCTCCGGCGTGTGCCGAAGGCGCAGTAATAGGCAGAGCGCCGAAGGCGCAGTAATGCCGTTGTGAGGCCCGCTCTGCATGGTTCCGTAGGGACTTGCCATGCAAACCGGGCCTCACAAGGCTTCGGTCGGCGCCGCTTTTTTGTCGACGCCGGCAGTCAGCTGGTCGATTCTGTCGAGGGCTTCGCTGAGCTGGCTGACTGTGTTCCACAACTCCGGGTGTTGTTCCCTGACTTCCTCCAACGTGGCGCCGGCGGAGGTCAGGGATGCGAGGTCGAAGCTCACGTTGGTTCGGGCCCCGGCTATGGCTGCCCGGAGTGCCCCGAAACCCACTACGACGTCGGCGATCAGCGCAGGATTGCCGTTGGCGGCGAGCCACCCGAGGTCTTCAATGGCATCAATGGCCCGCTCCCCGAGCACCGCTGATGCCCTGGCGGCATCGACGGAGGCTTGATGGATGGCCTCCTCGCGTTCAGGTCCGGGATCCAGGCGGAAAGCCGCGCCGAAGGCATTGGAAGCGGAAGCGTCGTCGTCGGCTAGTTGCAGGGCAGTTTGCCGGAGTTTGAGGGCACGGGAGTGAATGCCGTCGAGCTGTTGGTGCTGCGACTTTTCCGGCTCGGTATATCCGGCCACCATGGACGTCAACGACGCCGCGATGGAGAGCATCACCCCGGTTCCGGCACCGCCTCCCGGGGACCCGCTGGATTCTGCCAGCGCCTTGGTCCACTCCTCAACAGTGGACAGCTGTGTGGTGACTGATTCGGAATGGTTCATGCCCTCCAGTGTGCCGGGGCTTCCCAGACTTTGCATTTATGGGCTGGATACACTGGCCAAACTATGGCGTCGAACGAAAAGGGCAAACTCATGACCATTGACCTCGAAGAGCTTTACAAAGACCTGCACGCCAACCCCGAACTGTCCTTTCAGGAGACCCGAACAGCCGGGATCGCTGCGGGACATCTTGAAGATCTTGGCTTCACCGTTCATCGCAATATCGGAAAGACCGGCGTTGTTGGTGTTCTGGACAATGGGCCCGGACCGGTGGTGATGCTCCGGGCTGACATGGATGCGTTGCCGGTCAAGGAAACAACGGGTTTGGACTACGCAAGCACTGCGATGGGTGTTGATCATGAGGGCAAAGACATGCCTGTCATGCACGCCTGCGGCCATGACGTGCATGTGAGCTGCCTAGTAGGCGCGGCGGAGGTTCTGGCGGCCCGGCGTGATGAGTGGCAGGGCACCCTGATCGCCCTCTTCCAGCCGGCCGAGGAATGGGGCGGCGGGGCAGCAACCATGGTTGCCGACGGGCTGTATAACGTGGTGCCGAAACCAGATATCGTCCTGGGCCAACATGTTGCCCCGTTCCCCGCCGGCTGGTTCGGCATCCGGCCCGGCGTCACCATGGCGTCCGCCGATTCCCTCAACATCACCCTGCACGGACGAGGTGGCCACGGATCGCGTCCGGAGACCACTGTTGACCCGGTGCTGATGGCAGCTGCAACCACCGTGCGGTTGCAGGGCATTGTGTCGCGTGAGCTCGCCGCCAGTGACTCCGCGGTGGTGACTGTTGGGCAGATTCATTCAGGAACCAAAAACAACATCATCCCCGAAACAGCAACTCTAGGCCTGAGCGTCCGCACCTTCAGCGATGCCACAAGGGACAAGATCCTCGGTTCCATTGAGCGCATTGCCAAGAGTGAATCCACAGCTTCAGGCGCGCCCAAGGACCCTGAGATCAAGTTTGAAGAGCATTTCCCGCTGACCGTCAACGACCAAGCTGCGACCGGCAGGGTGTCCGCTGCCTTCAAAGCAAAGTTCGGCGAGGCACAGATCATGGACCCTGGCCCGGTGTCCGGAAGCGAAGACGTTGGAGCCCTGGCGAAGGCCGCCGGAGCTCCCCTGGTTTTCTGGTTCCTGGGTGGCGCCGAACCTGCCCTGTTCAAGGAGTTCGCCACAACAGGTCGGCTTCCGGAGGACATTCCCTCTAATCACTCGCCGTACTTTGCTCCCGTCATTGAGCCGACGCTGGCTCGCGGAACCGAAGCGCTGGTGACGGCTGCCCGGGAATTCCTGACGTCTACATCGTAGGGTGCCGGAGCCTTACTACGGCCCACTCGAACAAGGAAAGGCGCTGCATGCGCAGCGCCTTTCCTTGTCGAATTTCGATTCGGTCCGGGATTCCTATCAGCGGGATACAGCCGACTTGCGCGCATCCTCAACAGCCCGATTGGTCTCCTCCATTATGAGATCTGCGTTGATTGCGGCTCCTGACATGACACCTGCGGCTGCGGAGGCCATCACCTGGCCCATGAGGTCGGTGACGTTTCCTGCAGCGTAGACACCCGGCACTGACGTGGCACCACCCATTGGATTGACCTCTACGTGGCTTCCCACCCCCATGGGGTGCTCCACCGTGGGGACGCCCAGGGATTCCAGCACGGCAGACCTGGCCTCCAACCGTGGGGCGGTGACTACAGCTTCCACTGGGATGGTGGTTCCCGATGCCAGGATGACACCCGCCAAAGCGTCGTCAGTTACTTGGAGGGCCTGGACTTTGCCGTCCACTACGGTGATGGAACGGGCAGCCAACTGCTCCCATTGTTCTTCCGTCGGCTCCACCACATCATTGAGGAACAAGGTGATGTTGGAACTCCATTGGCGGAACAGCAACGCCTGGTGCAATGCCATCGGCCCTGACCCCAGGATCCCGATCGCTTTGTTCCGGACTTCCCAGCCGTGGCAATAGGGGCAGTGCAGGACATCTTTGCCCCACCGCCCACGAAGGCCTTGCACGTCCGGGAGTATGTCCACCAGTCCGGTGGTGACCAGCAAACGGCGGGCTCTCACCGTTCGTCCGTCTGCCAGATCCACCTCGAAGGTGGGTTCGGATCCGTTCGCAGGGCCGGCCGTCGAGCGTGCCCCGACTACGATGCCGGACACTATGTCCACTCCGTACTGGATCGCCTCCGCGCGTCCGAGTTCCAGCAGTTCCTTGGGATTGATTCCGTCCCGCGACAGGAATCCGTGCACCCCGGCCGCGGGAGCATTTCGCGGCTCGCCGGCGTCGATGACGAGGACGGACCGTAAGGCCCTGCCGAGGGTCAGCGCGGCACTCAAGCCAGCCGCGCCACCTCCCACCACTACGACGTCATACTCGTCCACCGTTCCGATGTTCTCGATTTCCGTACCCACAAGTGCCTCCACGTATCCAGCGGCCCTGCGCCGCTTCTTCTATGGTTTGCCAGAAGGCAAGAAACAGCAAGGAAGTTTGCCAATATGGCAAACTGGGGAACATGGCTACCGATTTCAGCACCATGCTCGACGCCGTCGGCCCTCGCCTGCGCGCCATGAGGACCCAACGCAACGTGACCCTTACTGAAGCTTCGGAAGTAACAGGCATCTCCGTGAGCACGCTCTCCCGGCTGGAGTCAGGTCAACGCAAACCGACCTTGGAGCTTCTTCTCCCCATTGCGCGGCTGTATCAGGTCCCCTTGGAAGAGCTTATTGATGCCCCCGAAACGGGCGATCCCCGCATTCATCTCAAGCCGCACGTTCACGAGTGGGGAACGGCCGTTCCCCTCACGCGACGCCCTGGCGGCATCCAGGCCTTCAAGATGGTCCTCAGGGGTGGCACGGGCAAGGAGACTCCCACACCGCAATCACATGAGGGCTACGACTGGGTGTATATCCTCAACGGCAAGCTCAGATTGGTCCTAGGCGAGAACGACTTTGTCCTGAAACCGGGCGAGGTGGCGGAATTTGATACCCGCACACCACACTGGTTTGCCAGCGCCACCAAAGAGCCGGTGGAGCTTCTCACTCTCTTCGGGCAGCAGGGCGAACGGCTCCACGTCCGGGCACGGCCCAAGCGCTGAGACGCGCAACACTGGCAGCTCAGCACTCAGGCTACGAGGCCAACCATTCGCGGGCGCTCCGACGTCGGCTGTCCGGCTCAATGGCACGCTCCTGCTGATTGATCTCCGCCCAGACCTCATCGAGGGATAGTCCCAGAACCTCGGCGATCGCAGCAACAGTGGGGAACGCGGGCGTCGCAACCCGCCCTGATTCGATCTTTCGAAGCGTTTCGGGCGACACTCGAGCATCCAGAGCCGTTTCCAGCATGGAGCGTTCACCCCGCGCTCGACGCAAGAGAGCTCCGAGGCGTTGTCCGCGCTCGGCCTCTGCGGGTGTAAGCGGCAACCTGACCATGGATCCAATTGTAATACCGGGATAATATGGCCGGGATAGTTATTGGTTGCTACATGAAAGGTCCCGCATGATCGAGATCCTGAGCCACTCAGAACTAGGCCGGGCCAAGGAAGCCGGCGCTCTGGTCGCCAACATTTTGCACACGCTGAAGGGCCGCGCAACGGTAGGAACGAATCTCCTGGACATTGACAGGTGGGCCAAGAGCATGATCCTCGAGGCCGGGGCCGTCTCCTGCTATGTGGACTACGCCCCATCCTTCGGTCGCGGACCATTCGGGCACTACATCTGCACTGGCGTCAATGATGCCGTCCTGCACGGGTTACCCACGGATTACAACCTGGCCGAGGGCGACCTCCTGACCCTGGATCTGGCAGTTTTGAAGGACGGAATCGCGGCCGACTCTGCCATCAGCTTCATCGTTGGCGAGTCCAGGCCGGCTGAGAGTGTGGCCATGATCGAAGCAACCGAACGTGCCTTGCGCGCAGGCATTGAGGCCGCCCGGCCGGGCGCTCGAATCGGCGACCTCTCCTATGCCATCGGCTCAGTCCTCAGCGAAGCCGGATACCCCGTCAACACCGAGTTCGGAGGCCACGGCATCGGCTCAACCATGCACCAGGAGCCGCACGTTCCGAACATGGGCCGCCCCGGCCGAGGGTACAAGCTACGGCCAGGACTCCTACTGGCCTTGGAGCCCTGGGTGATGGCCAACACCTCCCAACTGGTCACCGACGCCGATGGCTGGACGCTCCGCAGTGCGACCGGTTGCCGCACTGCCCACAGCGAGCACACCATCGCCATCACCGAAGACGGCGCCGAGATTCTAACCCTGCCCACCGTGGCTGCTTAGACGCTGGCCCAAGGTTAGATTCCCGCCATGCGCGGTTTCAGCTGGCCGCTGGATCCACATTCCGCGCCTTCAGCAGGCAAAGGTTCCGACTGCTGACCCGACGACGAGCGAGCCACATCCAAAGCACACTCATTCGACATTGCTACAGGTGGCGCGGATTGTAACGGCTGGGCGCGGACATGCCCCGGCAGTGGAGGCGCCTTGGATACATAGGCGTGGCCTGTGGGTGTGCTGATCTGGAGCGTGTGGCCGCCTTGTTTGTCCCCGGTCACCCTCTTGCTGTTCCATCCGGGGTTTTCTTTGGTGTGGTTGCAGGCTTCGCAGAGTCCTGCGCCGTTGTTAGGTGTGGTGGTCCCGCCGGAGCGCCAGGGGACCACATGGTCGATGTGCCGGATGGGCGCGTCGCAGAAGGGGGTGCGGCAGGTGTCGTCCCGGGCCTCGATGTATCGTCGGAGCCGGGGTGGGAAGAGTCGGGCTTTGGAGTCCATGTTCAGGAGTTCGCCCGTTCCGGGTGCCGTGTAGAGCCGCCGCAGCCACACGGTGAAGTCACGGTCCGGAACTGGTGAGCCTGCCTGGCCGGTCGCCAAACCACTTGCTTCGTCTGCCTGAGGTTCACGAAGTAGTTTCCTGGCCCACTGGGCCGGGACGATTCCATAGCCTTTGAGCCGGGCCGGTTCGCTGTCTGCCTGAAACAGGGTCCGGTCCGTCATCACGAGATCGAGGTTGATGCCCGCGACCCCGCCCGGGGTTCCGGTAACGCGTTCGACCAGGGTGTCAGCCATGACCTGACCGCGGGAACGGCAGTCACCGCCGGCCCGGGCAGTATCAGCCTCACGGGTCAGCGCCGCATACGCCGCGACGCCTCGGGCCACTGGCAGGAGGGCGGTCAGGTAGGTCATGGTGTCCGGGGCGGGTCGCAGGCTCACTGTCCGTTCGGTGGCTGCTTGACTGGCGCGTTGGGCCACCGAACGGGGATCACGACGATACGCGGCAGCCTTGACCGCGGCGATGATGGCCCGGTCGCCCTTGCCTTCGAAGGTCCCGGTGTCCGGGGCGAGTTCCTCATCCACCGCGCACCGGTCCTCCACGGACAGGCACGCTGTTTCCTTGACCAGCAGCATGGCCCGCCACTCATTGAGCTGGCCTGATTCCAGGGCGGCCAGGGTGCGGGGCATCTCCGTCACCAACGCTCTCGCCAAGCCCAATAACCGGGGACCCTTATTGGGAGACTCCCGCCGGGCCAACGCCAGCTGCGCCCCGACACCCTGGCCACGCTCGGACGCAGGAACACCAGCTCGGGCCTGTTCAGCCCGTTGGGCAAGATCAAACGCCACAGCAGCCCGCGCCTGCAGGCCGGTGATGGCCGACTTCAGCTCCTCCAACCCCCGGAGCTGATCAATCAGCTCTCCACTGGAGCCGGCAAGCGGAACAGAGCCAAGGAGCGCGACGAGGTCAGACACCCGGGGCGATGAATGGCCTGACACAGGCCCCGTAGCAGGGAGTGCGGAGTCGGAGTGCCCGGGTAGAGCTTCCCAGGCGCGCCCGAGCTCATCGTGTGACGGCGTCTGCGTGGCCCGGATCTGCTCCATGCCCCAACTCTTCCAGCACGCAGCAAGCGCTATAAGACCACAACTCCCGTATGTGGAAACCAGGGCCTATGTGGAAAACAGGGCCCGTGCGGAAAACACCCCGCAGCAAGCCCAACACCCACGTCACCAGACACCCACCCCCGGACCCCGGGATACCCAGAGACCCGGACCCCAAAGTACCCATAGGCCAGTCACATATGAACGTCATTCATTTCAGGCCTTGCGCCCGAGCGTGACTCACGACATACTAAATGAACACTATTCATTTAGTGACTGTCGTCTCACCGGAGTACCAATCACACCATGATCGAACTGACGCGCCTGGATGGCCCGGCCCCCAACGCCACGGCACGCCCGGCCCCCAACGCCACGGCGCCCACGGCACCTTCGGCCCCCAGGGGCGGCAGCATGCTCCGCAGCACCAAGCAATAACCTTCGGCCATCTAGAAAGGGCCTTACATGAGCCAGACAATCCGACGCAGCGGCAGTGAAGCCGCGAAGTCGCATGACATCAGCGGCAAGGGACTGAAGACGGGGCAGTTGGGGCTCCTCGCCGTCGTCGTTCTTGGCATCTCCACCATCGCCCCGGCGTACACCCTCACCGGCGCGCTAGGCCCAACTGTCAACGAAGTCGGGCTGCAATTGCCTGTCATCTTCCTGATCGGGTTCATCCCGATGATCCTGGTGTCCTTGGCGTACCGGGAACTCAATGCAGACTCCCCCGACAGCGGCACCACCTTCACATGGGTAACCAAAGCCTTCGGACCGTGGGTTGGCTGGATGGGCGGCTGGGGTTTGCTGGCCGCCAACATCATTGTTCTGTCCAACCTGGCGGGCGTGGCCGTGGACTTCTTCTACCTGTTCCTCGCACAGGCCACGGGTTCACCCGAGCTCGCAGACCTCGCTTCGAACAAGCTGCTCAACGTTGCCACGTGCTTCGTTTTCGTGGCACTTGCTGTCTGGATCAGCTACCGAGGGCTTCACACCACCAAGATTGTCCAGTACGGCCTGGTGGGATTCCAGCTGCTGGTCCTTGGCCTGTTCGTCGCCATGGCGTTCGCTAACTGGTCCACCTCCGAAACTGCTGTGCCCTTCAGCTGGGACTGGTTCGACGTCACCAAGATCGAGACGTTCGGCCAGATCGCAGCCGGCATCTCATTATCGATCTTCGTCTACTGGGGCTGGGATGTATGCCTGACCGTCAACGAGGAAACGGCCAACGGTAAGAAGACCGCGGGCCTCGCAGGCACGCTGACAGCGGTGATCGTCCTGGGCATCTACCTCCTGGTCACCATTGCCACCATGATGTTCGCAGGCGTCGGCGATACCGGGATCGGCCTGAACAACGAGGAAAACCACGCCAACGTCTTCACCGCACTGGCATCACCGGTCATGGGTCCATTCGCCATCCTCATGTCCCTCGCCGTGCTTTCCAGCTCCGCGGCCTCGCTTCAGTCAACGTTCACCTCACCGTCGCGCAGCCTGTTGGCCATGGCGCATTACGGCGCCCTGCCGGAGCGCTTCAGCCACATGAGCAAGAAGTTCTCGACGCCGGGCTTCGCCACCATAGCGGCTGGCGTCCTGTCTGCGGGCTTCTACGCGGTGATGCACGTGATCAGTGAAAACGTCCTGAACGACACCATTCTGGCCCTTGGCCTGATGATCTGCTTCTACTACGGACTCACGGCCATCGCCTGTGTCTGGTACTTCCGCAACAGCGTGTTCTCCAGCGCCAGGAATTTCTTCCTGCGACTCGTCTGCCCGCTGCTGGGTGGCGTCGGCCTGTTCGTCGTGTTCCTGCAGACTGCCGTGGACAGCTGGGCTCCCGAGTTCGGCAGTGGCTCGGAGATCTTCGGGGTGGGGCTCGTATTCGTCCTGGGCATCGGCATCCTGGCTTTGGGCGTAGTGGTCATGTTGATCATGTCCCGTGTTCGGCCCGGGTTCTTCCGTGGCGAGACCATCCGAAAGGACACGCCGGCTCTGGTGGTGCCGGAGTAGGCCCGCCTTCCGCGGAGTTCGTGGGAAAGCTGCCAGTTCGCCGGACATCTCCGGGCGAATTGGCAGCTTTCCCGCGATCTGGGCACTTCAGCGCCCCGTCAATCACCAACGATGCGCCACGTCCACTACCAGGCGAGAACCGCCGTCGGGCCCGTCCAGGGTGAAGACCCGGAACGGAAGACGTGCACGGACGCCCAGCCCAATGCTGGTGGTGCCCTCAAAACTGCCCGCGTAAACCACCTGCCGGAAGGTCTGATAACCGGAGACGTTGGACAATTCGGCCTTGGCTGCCGGCACATACGTCGGCTGGTTGTACTGGTTGTACGACGGCGCCGTCACCATCACTTGGAGATCAGCATCCCCCAGCACCGGGATGGGGTAGCCGGTAGCATCCTGGGTCACTACAGGAACGTACTGAACGACGTAGCCGGCCACCTTACCTGTCATGTCGATCACCAGACGGTCATAGCAGGGCTGTTGCCCGGTGCGAACGTTGGTGACACTGGCGGAGCTCATGTCGAGGTCTGCCTTGGCCATGGAACCCCACGAGATACCGCAATATGTTGCTGCCGAGGCCGGCCCCGGCGCCACCAGACCGAGACCGGCAGCTGCCATGACCGCTGCCAAACCCGCTCCAAATTTCCTCATTTTTTGTGCCCCCTTCAGGCGAAGTTAATACTTCAACAGTAGGAGCGCAGCAGGGTGTTTGGGCGGGTTGTGGCCGCTTCGGGGCGCAACCGTTAAGTGGACGCAGCGGTGGTCACAAGAGGGTTATTGTCGGGCAGTATTTTGGGCATTGGGCGGCCGTGCAGAGGGTGCTCGCGCCCATATTCGTAACCGAAGATAACGAGACCTTGGCGTTATTTAGCCTTCGCAGTCCTTACAGAACTTAAGACCGTTCTTTTCCAATGCAATCTGGGACCTGTGACGGACCAGGAAACAGGAGCCGCACGTGAATTCGTCGGACTGCTCCGGGACCACAATAACTGTCAGTTCTTCACCGGAAAGATCTGCTCCGGGCAGGTCGATTCCTTCGGCGGTATCGTTTTCCTCGACGTCGATGACCGCAGTCTGCGCAGTGTTTCCTCGGGATGCCTGAAGGGCCTCAAGCGACTCGGCGGGAGACTCTTCTTCTGTCTTGCGCGGGGCATCGTAATCAGTAGCCATTGAGCTTCGCTTTCGTTGCTGCATAGTGCCTCTTCCGGCACCTCAGTGAAGCAGTTTAGGGCATATCAGAGGAGATCAGCGAAAAGTGTGCCCAACGCGACATTCTGCAGCATTCCGAGCGGCTTCTAGGACTCTGAACGCACCCTTGCGGCGTGCGTTTGGATGGCCTGAGCACTGGCAACCGTGACGCCGCTGAGGGCAGGGAGCCATGACAAATCACTCATGCTCCCCGGGCCACCTGCACCTTGTTCCTCCGCCGACGGGCCAGTGCAATCCAGGACGTACGCTGCCTCAATCCAGGCCGCTATGGTGGTGCCGACTGAACTGGCAAGCGAAGCTAGTGATCCGATCATGCGGCAACGGTATCCAGCCCGCGTTTGGCGGCCGTTTCCGTTGGATCACCAGTTTGTTAACTCCTCAATCCTGCAAAGCCTTCTCCACGATGTACTCCGCTATGGCCATAGACGAAGTAGCCCCGGGAGAAGGTGCGTTGCGCACCAAAACGGTGTCCCGGCGTCGTGCGATCACAAAGTCGTCCACCAGCGAACCGTCACCGTTCATTGCCTGCGCGCGCACGCCCCGGGTGCCCGGAAGAATGGTGGCGCCTTCCAGCGACGGCACAAAGCGCACGGCCTCGCGGATGAACTTTTTCTTGCTCACTACGGTCTGGAATTCACGAACAGCTGACGGCACATTCTGCCTGGCAAATTTCCAGAATCCAGGAAACAGCGTGTAGTTCAGTACGTCGCGGGCATTCACCTCATTCCACGAGTAAGACTCGCGGCCGAAGGAGATGAATGCATTTGGACCGAGCATCATTTCACCGTCGATGCGTTTGGTGAGGTGGACACCGAGGAAGGGGTGTTTTGGGTCCGGCACCGGGTAAATCAGCCCGCGAACTTGATCCCGGGCCTCCTCACCCAGCAGGAAGTACTGCCCAAAGAACGGCACGATCCTTGGGGTAGCCGGTTCACCCGTCGCTTCGGCCACGCGATCCGATTGAAGGCCCGCGCACACCACCACGAGGTCGTAATGTTCGCCGCCATCCCTGGTACTGACCACCACGCCGCTGTCCTGTTGCTCAAGCCTGGTAACTTCCTGCCTGAGCCGGATGCTTCCGCCCGAACTACGGACGTCGTCGGCGAGCGCGTTGGTGATAGCCGTGTAGTCAACGATCGCCGTTTCCGGCGAGTGAAGAGCGGAAAGCCCGACGGCGTTCGGCTCCACCTCGCGTAGCTGCTCGCCCCGCAGCATCCTTGCGCCCGGGACCCCGTTGGCCGTGGCACGGGCGAAAATCTTGTCCAAGCGATCCGATTCCTCGGGTGTCTGGGCAATGACCAACTTGCCGCACGCCTCATAGGGCAGGTTCTTCATGGCGCAGAATTCCTGCAGCAGCTCCACTCCCCTGCGACACAGTTTTGCTTTCAGCCCGCCGGGTTCGTAGTACAGGCCTGCGTGCACCACCCCCGAATTGTGTCCGGTCTGGTGTGCTGCGAGCCGGTCTTCCTTTTCGTAGACGGTGACCTGGACGCCCTCGAGCCTGTTCGTCAGTTCCCTCGCCACTGCAATGCCGATGATCCCGCCACCCACCACGGCGCAGCGTTTGATGGTTCTTAGGCGTGGAGGGTGGGGCATGGCAGTCCTCGTCTTTGGGTGGGCCCGAATCAGTCACAGCATGTCACGCGTGCCGCTTTTACGGCACGTGACGCCCGAAAATTGTCCGAAGAAGGGCATGAAAAAGGGCGGCACGCGAGGTGCCGCCCTTTTCTGTGAAACGAATTACTTGCTATGTGGCTGACTATGCAGTCGGCTGATCGAAACGCTGGCCGGCCGGGTTGGACGGCAGGAGCGCGAAGACCAGGATGGCAAGTCCACCCACGAACGGGATGAGCCCGAGAAGGGCCAGCCAGCCGCTGAAGTTGCCATCGTGGAGACGACGAACCAGCAGGGCGATGGACGGGATAAGGACCGCCAGGTAGAACACGGAGATCAGAATGATGCCCACCACGGCTCCCGGGCCGGGAACCGTGCCGCTGCTGGTGGTGGTGGATCCGGCTGCACCGAGAATGCCGGTGAGGAGCTGCAGGACAAAGCCAACCACGCCCAAGGCAAGGGCGACCCACCAGTATTCGCTGCGGCTCGCGCGGCCACTGAATGCGGTGTATTTCTTGAAGAAACGCTTGACGGCCGCGCCGATCGGAGCGCCGTAATAAGGTGCCCACAGCGGCGGTTCGCCGGCTTGGACGCCGTACTGCTCGGTTTGCTGAGGTTGTTGCGGGTAACTGGTCATTGGTATATCCCCCGGGTTAAGTGAGTCGTGATGAAGCTTCGTGCTCAGTGTGTGAGTCGTGCCTATCGTAATGCCCTTACACCGAATTAGGCAGTTCGATGGAGGAAATTAACCCGGATTTAGCTTGGTAACGCAATATTTCGTCGGTGCGGCTTGCCATGAGACAGCATATTCTTTGCCACGACAGGTGACATTGAATACGGTCAAGCGTCACTGCGCGTAGTGCTTTCGGAGGTCCATCTTCCGGATCTTCCCGCTGGCGGTTCGTGGCATCTCCTCAACGAATACCACTGACTTGGGGATTTTGTACCGTGCCAACCGACCCTCCAGATGCGAGCGCAGTTGCTCTTCGGTCAGGGACGCACCGTCACGCAATGTGATGATCGCCCTGGGCACTTCTCCCCATTTGTTGTCATCCATGCCGATCACGGCCACACTCCCCACGGCCGGTAATTCTGCGATGGCAGCTTCCACTTCGGCCGGGTAGATGTTCTCCCCGCCGGAAATGATCATGTCCTTGATGCGGTCCGAAACGAACAGGAAGCCTTCTGCGTCTTGGTAGCCCATGTCGCCGGAGCGGAACCAAGAGGACTCGGAATAGCTTTCGACGGTTGCTTCGGGCCGGTTCCAGTACTCCTTGATCACGTTGGGTCCGGAGATTTGGATCTCCCCCACGGCGCCAACTGCAGCAAGACCACCCAACGGATCGGCAATCCGCACGTCTGTAAAGAAGTGCGGAAGCCCGGCGGAGCCAGCCTTTTCCTTGGACTTCGATACCGGCAGCATGGTGGCCCCCGGCGCGGTTTCCGTCATGCCATAACAGCTGGTGAAGCCGATGCCGCGTTGTTCGTACGCATCCAGCACCCGCTGCGGAACGGCAGAACCGCCGCAGGTGAGCTTGTCCAGGGAGCTGAGATCCGCCGTCCACCATCCCGGATGGTCACAGAGCATCTGGAAGGTGGTGGGGACACCGTTGAGCGTGGTGACTTTGTGCTGGTCCACCAGCTCCAGTACACGGCCGGCGTCGAACTTGGCTTCAAGCACCACGGTGGCACCCTTGAGCAGCATGGGAAGCAGACCCATATCCAGGGAAGCCACATGGAACAGCGGTGAGATCATGAGCGCTACGTCGTTGCGGTTCAGGTCCATGTCCACCACCGTGTTGATGCAGTTCCAGGTGATGTTGCTGTGTGTCAGCAAAGCACCCTTGGGCTTGCCGGTAGTGCCGGACGTGTAGAGGATCATGGCGCCGTCTTCAAGAGTCACCGCTTCATCCAGCGGCGCCGCGTTTGCAGCGCCAAGCACCTCGCCATAGTGCTCGACGCCGGATGGCGCCTTAAGAGCGGAACCGTCAGTCTCGTCGTCGGACGCCACTACAAGGCGGTGGGTCACGTCAGTGTCGATGCAGGACGCGGCGGCAACGTCCTCCAACGATGCCGCGCTGATCAGGAGCCGCGCACCGGAGTCCTGCAGTTGAAACTGCAGCTCCGGGGCAGCCAAGCGGGTGTTCAACGGGACGAAGATGGCGCCCAGCAGCCCGCAGGCGAAGAACGTCTCCACAAAGGACGGGTGATTCTCACCGAGGTAAGCCACCCTGTCCCCCTTGGTCACGCCCCTGTCCTTAAGGGCGTTGGCCAGGCGATCGGTCCGTTCTGCGAGTTCCGCGTAGCTCACAGTGTGCTCACCGGAAATGATGGCAGTTTTGGTACCGGACTTGATCCGGCGCCGGTGCAGCCAGGATCCAACTCCGTTGTTGTCCATGGTGCGGTACTCCTAACTGACCGTAGAGAGGTCGTTGTTCTTAGACTCCCGCGTCAGCAGGATGAAGACAATCGATACCAGCGACATGACGGACAGGAACACCACCACGGGAACGATGCTCTGGCCGGCGTCCTTGTAGAGGCTCGCCACAATGCCGGGTGTGAAGCCCGCGCCAATCAGTGTTGCCAACTGGTAGCCGACGGCTGCGCCGGTATAGCGGTTAGTGGTGCCGAACTGCTCGGACACGAACGCGGCCAGCGGACCATAGAGGGACGAATGCAGAACCAGCGCCACAGTGAAGGCCAGGAAGACCACAGCGATGTTGCCGGAACTCAGCATCCCGAACATGGGGAACAAGTAAAGGATGAACAGGGCCAGGCCGGTGACCATGACCGGACGGCGGCCGAAGCGATCCGAGAGCCTGCCGCCCAAAAGGACGAACAGGATGGAGATGGCTGAGGCGCCCGCGAAGGCATAGAGCACACCTTGTTGTGGTGCTCCCTTGGACACTGCATAGGTGACGGAGAACGTGGGCAGCACTACTTGGAGGCCGAAGCCGGCAGCACCGGCAAACATGATCATGATGAGTGCCTTGGGACGCTTCAGCACTTCCAGCAGCGGGATCTTGCGCTTGGTGTCCTGGGCGCTTTCCTTGGCCACGGCCTCGGCAAAGATGGGGCTTTCGGAGACCCTGAGCCGGACGAACATGCCGACTATCAGGAGTACGAAGGACAACAGGAATGGAACTCGCCAGCCCCAGGCCAGGAATGCATCCTGGGGAAGTGCGGAGAAAATGCCCATGACAACGGTGCCGAGGACTGCGCCCGTCGGGGCACCGGCATTGACGAACGATGCCGCGAACCCGCGACGTTTGGGATCCGAATGCTCCAGGGCCATGAGCGCTGCCCCGCCCCATTCACCGCCGACGGCGATTCCCTGGCAAACACGCAAGACCACCAGGATCACGGCGCCCCAAGGACCAATGACGTTGGCTCCCGGGATTAGACCAATCAACGTCGAAGCGATGCCCATCATGGCCATGGACACGATCAGCATGCCCTTGCGGCCAATGCGGTCACCGAAGTGCCCGAAGATGATACCGCCCAGAGGCCGGGCAACATAACCCGCCGCGAACGTGGCATAAGCCGCGACCACGCCCACCCACTCATCTGTACCGGCGAAGAACACTTTGGGAAAGGCAACCGCTGCCGCAGTTGCGTACAGCAGGAAGTCGTAGAACTCGATGGTGCTGCCCAGATAGCTGGACATGATGACCGTGCGCGCCTCTTTGCGCTTAGCGGCCGTGCTCGACTGTGCGAGCGCAGTGTGTCCTGACATGGCTGTTCCTTGGGAGAGGAGGGAAAGGGGGTGGATGTCTACTTGTAGAAGCGGTTCCTACTTGTAGAAACGGGCGAGGAACTCGGCGACGACGGCTGGGCGTTCCTGGCCTTCGATTTCGATGGTGGCGTTGACCTTGATCTGGGCGCCGCCCTTGACTTCGCTGACTTCGGCGATGCTGCCTTGCATTCGGACCTTCGAGCCGACCTTGACCGGCGAGGTGAAACGGACCTTGTCCAGGCCGTAGTTGACCTTGGTGGTCACGCCCTCGACGTCGAAGAGTTCGCCCCAGAACGGGATGATCAGGGACAGGGTGAGGAAACCGTGCGCGATCGGAGCGCTGAACGGGCCGTCCTTGGCGCGTTCCGGGTCGGTATGGATCCACTGCTGATCGTCGGTTGCGTCAGCAAACAGATTGATCTGCTGCTGGGTGACTTCGCGGTAGTCGGTGGTGCCAAGGTCCTTGCCGGACATGGTGAGCAGGGTGTCGAAATCGACGACGAGATTGGGCATCTTTGCCTCCTGTGTTGTTGTGTTTTGGTGTTCGTTGTTCAGTGGGTGAAAGCACTCTCGCCGGTGAGGGCGCGGCCGACAATGAGGGCGTTGATTTCGTGCGTGCCTTCGTACGAATAGACAGCTTCCGCGTCGGCATGGAAACGCGCGACGTCGGCGGCGAGGGTTATGCCGTTGCCGCCCACCACTTCGCGGGCCAAGGCGACGGTTTCGCGCATCATCAAGGACGTCTGCATCTTGGCCAGGGCCGAGTCCTGGTCCCGATAGATCCCCCAGCTCTGCTGCTCGGTCAACCGCACCACCAACGACAAGCTGGCAGTGATGTTGCCGAGCATGCGTGCCAGCTTTTCCTGGACCAGCTGGAACGACCCCAGGGAACGGCCGAACTGTTGGCGTTCATTCACATACGCCAGGGCAGCTTCGAACGCGCCTGCTTGGATCCCGGTGGCGATCCACGCAACGTCCGATCGCATCGCCCGCAGCATGGCGGCCACGTCCTTGAACGAGTTCACGTTGTGCAGGCGCATTGCCTCGGATACGCGAACATTGTCCAGGGTGATATGAGCGTTCTGCATCATCCGCAGCGAGGTCTTACCGTGGATCTTCTCCAAGCTGACCCCTGCGGCGGTCCTGTCCACGAGGAATGCCTTGACCTGTCCGTCCGCGACGTCGCGGGCGAACACGCACAACACATCCGCCGTTGAGGCGCCCCCAATCCACCGCTTGGCGCCGTCCAGAACCCAGCTGCCGCCGTCGGCCTCAGTCCCCGGGTCTGGTTCGAAGCGTGCGGTGGTGGAAAGCCCGCCGGCGATGTCCGAGCCGTGCTCCGGTTCTGTCAGCGAGAAGACGCCTTTGAGGGAGAAGTCGATGACCTTGGGCATCCACTCCTTCTGCTGTGCCTCGGAGGCTCCCACCCGGATGGCTGTCCGGAACAAGCCGGCTTGGGCTGTGTACCACGTTGCCAACGAGGCATCAGTGCGGGCCAGTTCGAAGATCCGGAAGCCTTGGTAAATCCCTCGGGCTGGAGCCTCAACAGTGACGTCGGCCGGTTCCATCAGGTCCAGGTCAATCAACGGCCGGGCCAGTTGCTCGGGGAACTCCCCCTTCTCCCAGTACTCGGCCAACAAGGGCTTGGCTTCGGCGTCAAGGAAGTCCCGCAGCCCGCCCAGCACCTTGCGCTCTTCGGTGCTGAGGAGCGCTTCGGCGTCGTACCAGTCCGCAACGGAGTACAGCCGCTGTTCCGCATCTGTTGCTGTAGTCATGGTCATCTCAGCCATCAAGTCCCAGCAGCTCGACTGCGTTGTCCTTGAGAATCTTCGGTCGGACTTCGTCCTTCAACGGCAGGTCCGCGAACGCCCTCAACCACTTTTGCGGGGTGATCAGCGGGAAGTCCGTGCCGAACAGCACCTTGTCCTGCAGCACCGAGTTGGACAGCCGAACCAGGGATTCCGGGAAGTACTTGGGCGACCACCCGGAGAGATCGATGAACACGTTGGACTTGTGCGTTGCGATCGAGTTCGCCTCGTCCTGCCATGGCACCGAGGGGTGGGCCATGATGATCTGCAGCCCCGGGAAATCAGCCGCCACGGCATCCAGCAACAGCGGATTCGAGTACGCCAACTTGATCCCGTACCCGCCCGGAAGACCCGCGCCCATGCCGTTCTGGCCTGTATGGAAAATGCATGGCAGCCCCAACTCCTGGAGCGTCTCCCACAACGGGTAGAACGCCTCGTTGGACGGGTCGAAGCCCTGCAGCGAAGGGTGGAACTTGAAACCCCGGGCACCCAGCTCCACAGCCTGGTGTTTTGCCCCCGCGATCGCGTCCTCCCCCGTCCGCGGGTCAACGCTGCCGAAAGGAATCAGCACATCATTGTTCCGCGCAGCTCCGGCAATCAGCTCGGGGATGCTGTTGGGCTCATGCTTGAGCTGGGTCCGGGCGTCGACGGTGAAGACGACGGCGGCCATGTTCAGTTCGCGATACACCTCGGCGATCCTGTCCAGCGAGGGGGTCCGATCCTCGGACTTGAAGTACTTCGCCGACGCTTCCGTCAACGCTTCCGGAAGCGAGCCGTGCCCGCAGCTGTCCACTTCGAGGTGGACATGCATATCGATGGCATCCAGGGCAGCGGCGTCGATGCCGAGCTCGTAACGGTCGGCCATGATCAGCGCGCCTGCGAAGGTACAGCCACCGGCTCGGGCCGGAGTTCCTCAGGCAGCGGCAGGAATTCCTCGCCGAAGCTCTGCAGCGCCTGCGGACCAAACAGCGAGTCGGCATTTTCCTGCAGGGCCTCGTAGCTCCAGCCGCCATCGCGGTACTCGGTGGTGGCCGCCGTCGGGTGCGTCCAGACTTGCAGCCGGTCGCCACCGGCACCGATTGCCTGGCCGGTAATGCCGGCAGCCGCATCAGAGGCGAGGAAGGCAATCAGCCCGGCGACGTCGTCGGCCGTTCCAAAACCGAGATCATGGCGGAAGAAGGACGGCATGGCCTCGCCACGTTCCTCCGCCTCCACGGCCTTCTGGAAATACGGGACCGTCTTGGTCATGGCCGTTGCCGCCACGGGGATCACGGAGTTCACCGTCACGCCGGCCTTTTTCATTTCCAGCGCCCACGTCCGGACCATGCCCACAATGCCGGCCTTGGCAGCGGCATAGTTGCTCTGCCCGAAGTTGCCGCGCTGGCCCGTCGGTGAACCAATGGTGATGATGCGGCCGGCGATGTTGTTTTCCTTAAAGTACGCGAAGGCCTCACGGACGCAGGTGAACGTGCCCTTCAGGTGAACGTTGATGACCAGGTCAAAATCCTCGTCGGTCATCTTTAGGAGGCTCTTGTCCCGCAGGATTCCGGCATTCGTCACCAGGATGTCCAGCCGACCGAACGCTTCAACAGCACCGGCCACCAAAGCCTTCGCAGCATCCGTCGAACCCACCGGAACCACCACAGCGGTGGCGCGTCCGCCGTCGGCCTCGATCTGGGCGACAGCGTCCGCAGCGGTCTGGGCGTTCACGTCGTTAATAACGACGGCGGCACCCTGGCGGGCGAGCTCCCTCGCGTAAGCGAGTCCAAGACCCTGTCCACTCCCGGTGACGATTGCAACCTTGCCGTTCAAGCTCATGGCGTGCTCCTTCGCATGCAGTAACCGGCCTGAGCCGGTGAGGCCGATCCCACTGCATCGTGAGATCCTTGTCATGATCAATGAGAATACGGATCATTGAAAAAGTCAACGATTGTTTTTCATTACTATTGGAGTTGTCATGGGCCCGCAAAGCACCGAAGTGGAAACCCCGCGCCTGGCCGCAGCAAAAATCGGCAGCGATGTGGGCCTGTTGCTGGCCAAACTGCACGCCACAGGATCACTGCTCAACAACAAAGCCCTGGCCGACTACGGCCTCCGCGAGCGATCATTCTCCGTGCTGACACTCGCATGCAGCGGCTTGGAACCCACCCAACGCGAGCTCGCCGATTTCCTTAGCCTGGATCCGAGCCAAGTTGTCAGCCTGGTGGACGATCTGGAGCACCGCGGACTGGTCAAACGAGCCCAAGGCAAGCAGGACCGCCGGGCAAAGATCATCGTCTCCACCACTGAGGGCCGCCGGATCCACAACAAAGCGCGGGCCGGGCTCGAAGAGTGTGAGCGGACGCAGCTCGCGGCACTCAGCGAGGAAGAGAACACGCAGCTGAGGGCGCTGTTGAAGAAGGCACTGTGGGGCTAGGCTCGGGGCCGCACACCTGAACCGCGGCGGCTCGATGGACATCTGCACAGCAGCCCCCGGCTACCGTATGCATCTGTCCATATCAGCATCCGGCCGCTTCTGTCAGGATCGGAAACTATGAGCTTCCCTCTTTTCCACGATCCCCTGCAGGGCGCCGTCGCCGTTGACGCACCTGTCCGCGATCCTCAGGTCCACCGCCAAAGCCGCACTAACAACAGGCCGGCTCGCCAAGCCACACATGGATCCAAGCCTGTCCGCACCTCCCGGCAGCGAGAGGTAGCTAAGGTTGCCGAAGACCTTCAGGCTCTGATGGCGCGGACCCCAGGCAGACACTAGCTAACCCTCAGTGCCCGTAAGTCGCTGCGCAGGTTGGATAGTATCCAGACGAGTAGTCGCCTTTTGAGGGGCTGAACCGTGAGCTTACACATCTGGTACCTGGTGGATCTTTCTGCATCTTCAGCGGAAGCGGACAGTGCCGTCCGTCGGCTTCAGGAATGGCTGGTAACCACCGGATGGGTGGGTGCCGAACGGGAGTCCGATTGGGTGGAGGGTCTTTGCCTGACACCCGGACCGCGGGCCCTTGAGCGAGGGCTCGCAAAGGGAACCAGCAATTTGACCCTGATTCATGACCGGGATGGTTACTCCATGGGAGAGAATTTCGGCCCTCCCCCCTGCCCTGCCTGTGGGGAGACGCTGGATGAAGACATCCTGTTTGACGCTTATAGCGACTGGGCCGCCACCGACTGGACACTTGAGACGCAACCCAGCGTCTCCTGCGACGCATGCGGGGAAGAGAAACCGGTGGTGGACTTCGCTGATGAGCATTCCCGAGTGGCGCACGGCAACCTCGCCAGCCAAGACCGGGCTGGAACCCAACACCTTGTACATCGTGGACAACCGCACCAAAATGCCAGATTCCAGCGGCGGCCTCACGGACGACAGTCTTGAACGGTTCTATACGGATGCCACAGGCCGGGTCGAACGCGTAGACACGTACGCTGGCGTCAAGGGTGCCTGGTCCGTTGAATTGAACAAGCGGATGCCCAATGTCACCTACAACGTCGTCGCGAAAACCGACGGTGGCTTGGAAAACCACTTCACGATCATCACCGATGACTTCGCCAAGCCCAAGAGCGTCGAAGCACACATCACCGGGTTGCTCAAAGGCGACATCAACCGCAGCGCATGGCAGCAGATACTGGCCGGTATCCGTGTAGGCGGTCGCGGCTACGAGGGCGGCCACATCATCGCGTCCCTCTTCGCAGGACCAGGAGAAGGCGCCAACCTCATGGCCCAACTCATGTTCCAGAACCGCGGACACGGAACCCCCAACGTACCCGCCAACACCCTGGCGTTCTACCAACTCGAACGAGAGCTGATGACCAAGGCCCTCCACCGCGTCGACACCGGACAACCCCTAGACTTGCGTGTAAAGGTAGAAGCCGTCCCAGGACCAAAACCCGGTCTGCCCGACAGGGTGGACGTTACATTCCGGTTCGACGCGGAGACATCAACGACTCGCCGTTTTCCGAATTTGCCCATGGAGCAGAAGGAGTCACTTTGAGCAGCAGCGAAATCATTTCCAGACCCTCCGTGCTAGTAGGCCTCACCCGGTTGAGGAGCGAGACCTTCAGCGAAGGCGCCCTGGGATTCGGTGCCCAAGAAGTTATAAGTACCTCGGTCATTCATCAGGCCTGGTCCCAACAAACTGAGACAATCTTGCGAGACGGTGTTTGGGGACCGCGTAGCTTCTCCTTGGAGTTTTCCCGCGAGTCCATGATTGATTGGCTAGAGGAAGTCCGCCGCGAGTCGTACGTCCTAGGCTTTGGAACGTGGACCAGCTGCAAGGTCTATCTCTATCCAGATTCGGACGGCAGACTTGAGGTCTTCGACGTGGAACTCCTCAGACCCGCCCACGAAACAACCATCCCTGATCGTCCGGCGGACGCACTGACATTGTTCCAGGACCTCAAAGCGTTCCCACGCACGCTAGACAACATCCCGCAGTGGATGTGGACGGTGTTCCGCGCCGAAGGCATCACACCCCCTGTCTACAACCCTCAACTGCAAACAGTCGAGTGGGCCAACAAACGCCTACCCGTCGCCGAAACCGGCACCGACTTCTCCGCCCAGCCTGAAATCATAGACCCATCCAAAGAACCAGGTGTCTTCGCGAAAATCAGCCGGAAGCTCTTCGGCAGCTAGGCTTCAATACGGACACGAACGCGCCCTGTCCGCACCAGTACGGTCACCCAGGGCAGCCGCGATCCAAGTTTTGTGAAGAAGCGGAGCTGCGTAAGCCGCCGTCGAGGCCCCACAATCTGTTGGGCCGCTCAAATGCGACATTAACCGCAGCGCCTAGCGGCAAATACTTGCCGGCCGCCGCTTCGGCGGACACGAAGGCGCTAGCCTCCTGGCCCAACTCATGTTCCAAAACAGAGGCCACGGTACCCCCAACACCTTGGCCTTCTATCAACTCGAAAGAGACCTCATGACCAAGGCCCTCCACCGCGTTGACACCGGACAATCCCTAGACTTGCGTCTGAAGGTAGAAGCCGTCCCAGGACCAAAGCCCGGCCTGCCTAGCAGCGTGGTAGTCAGAAATCGGTTCGACTCAACAGAGGAAATCGAAATCAACAGATTTGATAATTTGCCTGATACGGAAGAGTAGAAATTGCCACAAGCATTCAGACTTAATTCTCCGCAAGTAGCGACAGGACTTGAACGATTACACAAGGAGGCCTTCTCGCCGAGCGGAGCTGGCTTTGTTGCTGATGACATCAAGATATCGGCAGTACTGCACGCAGGTTGGTCCCGGATGACAGAGGCCACCTGGCTTCGGGGAGTGCCTCAGAGTCAGGACTTTTCGGTAACTTTTTCCGAAGAGGCTACCACCAATTGGATGTACGAGCTGAGACGTTCGTCCTATGTCGTCGGCCAGGGTACTTGGACGATCTGCGTCATACGAGTTTCACAATCGGGTGATAATTACATCGAAGTTTTCGATGAGGAAATTATACGGCCCGAGAAGCCCACTAAAATCCCGGACCGGCCGGCGGACGTAAAGACATGGGCCCGCGACCTTAAAGCTTTTCCGAGGACAATAGACAATATTCCGTCCTGGATGTCGGAGATATTTCGAGCTGAAGGAATTATCCCTCCCATCTACAATCCAGAGTTCCAGTCTGTGGACTGGAAGAACCGTCGCAGGCAAGTTACCGACCGAGGAACTGATTTCAGCATAGAACCGGTCGTCATTGACCCCACACTGGAACCAGGCGTCTTCGCGAAGATCGGCAAAAAACTCTTCGGCGGATAGCCAGCACCAACGCCGGACGGAGCGCCCGTCAGCACTAACACAGTCACAAAGAGCAGCCGCAATCCAAACTCCCCGAAGAAGCGGAGCCGCGTACGCCGTCGTCGAGGTTCATCTGCTCGAGGCGACATCAACCGCAGCGCATGGCAGCAGATACTGGCCGGTATCCGTGTAGGCGGTCGCGGCTACGAGGGCGGCCACCTCATCGCGTCCCTCTTCGCAGGACCAGGAGAAGGCGCCAACCTCATGGCCCAACTCATGTTCCAGAACCGCGGACACGGAACCCCCAACGTACCCGCCAACACCCTGGCGTTCTACCAACTCGAACGAGAGCTGATGACCAAGGCCCTCCACCGCGTCGACACCGGACAACCCCTAGACTTGCGTGTAAAGGTAGAAGCCGTCCCAGGACCAAAACCCGGTCTGCCCAGTGGACTCAAAGTGTCCCATTCGTTTGACAAGGACTTGATTCAAGATGATTTCTTCCCAAATCTTGAGTCCCCGAAATAGTGAGGCCCTGATGCAAGATTCCGTGGTGGATAGCCCTCTAATTCGACAGGGACTAGCTCGCCTCCAGGAGCATACTTTCTCCAAGGCCGGACTAGGCTTCGGCGCACAGGAAGTCATAAGCACCTCGCTGATGTTTCAAGATACATCGAGGCGCTACGTCGATGTTTGCCGCGACGGTCAGTGGGGTGGTCGGGACTGGCAAACCGATTTCCCACCCGAGCTCCTTGACTACTGGCTGATGGAAGTCAGACGTGAACTCTATGTTCCAGGCCTCGGCACATGGAAAACCTTCAGAGTATTCCTTTTCCCGTCCAACGAAGGGCGCATAGAGGCATTCGACTACGAGATTCTGACTCGCGGCATGTTCGGTGATCCGAAAGATTCCACCGGCCCAGCATCAGGGCAGGCCGTCAAGATGGATCTCCTGACATTTCCCCGCACATTAGACAATATTCAGGAATGGATGTGGACTGCTCTGCGTACAGATGCTCAGACGCCCCCGGTGTACAACCCCCAACTAAATACTGTCGATTGGGACAACAAACGCCTCCCCGTCACCGACAGTGGCACGGATTTCTCTGTCGAACCGGAGATTATTGACCCATCCAGGGAACCAGGCGTCTTCGCGAAGATCGGCAAAAAACTCTTCGGCGGATAGCCAGCACCAACGCCGGACGGAGCGCCCGTCAGCACTAACAGTCACAAAGAGCAGCCACAATCCAAGCTTTGCGGTGAAGCCGAGCTGCGTACGCCGTCGTCGAGGCTCACATCACCGGACTGCTCAAAGGCGACATCAACCGCAGCGCATGGCAGCAGATACTGGCCGGTATCCGTGTCGGCGGTCGCGGCTACGAGGGTGG
Source organism: Arthrobacter sp. TS-15 (assembly GCF_006964045.1). Taxonomy (NCBI): domain Bacteria; kingdom Bacillati; phylum Actinomycetota; class Actinomycetes; order Micrococcales; family Micrococcaceae; genus Arthrobacter; species Arthrobacter sp. TS-15. The sequence goes on from NZ_SDXQ01000001.1 coordinate 31,869, forward strand.
CCACCTCATCGCATCCCTCTTCGCAGGACCAGGAGAAGGCGCCAACCTCCTGGCCCAACTCATGTTCCAAAACCGCGGCCACGGAACCCCCAACTTACCCGCCAACACCCTGGCCTTCTACCAACTCGAACGAGAGCTAATGACCAACGCCCTCCACCGCGTCGACACCGGACAACCCCTAAACTTACAGCTAAAAGTAGAAGCCGTCCCCGGACCAAAACCCGGACTGCCTGAATCGTCAAAGGTCACTCACTGGTTCGGCTCCGGAGAAAAAAGGTCAGAACATTTTCCCGACCTTCCACTTTCCGAGGAGGCATTCGAATGATGATTGGAACACGAATTTCTGGGGTAGAAGTGGTCACTGGTCTTCAAAGACTGCGCGCAGAGGCTTTTGCCGAAGGCGGCCTAGGATTCGGTGCTGAAGAAATCATCAGCACGACCGTGATGCATCGGGCCTGGAGCCGGCGCAGCGAGGACATCCGTCGTGACGGCGTATGGGGCTTCGCCCATAGTTTTCAAGACTTCTCCATCGAGTCCATGGAACATTGGCTCGAAGACATCCGCCGCGAGTCGTACGTCCAAGGTAAAGGCACATGGACCAGCTGCAAGGTCTACCTCTATCCTGACTCGGACGGCAGACTCGAAACCTTCGATTTTGAACTCTTTAGGCCGGACAACGACGATGGAATTCCTGATCGTCCGGCGGACGCACTGACATTGTTCCAGGACCTCAAAGCGTTCCCGAGAACGCTGGACAACATACCGCAGTGGATGTGGACGGTGTTCCGCGCCGAAGGCATCACACCACCCGTCTACAACCCACAACTCAAAATGGTCGAGTGGGCCAACAAACGCCTCCCCGTCACCGAAACCGGCACCGACTTCTCCGCCCAACCCCAAATCATCGACCCATCCAAAGAACCAGGCGTCTTCGCGAAAATCGGCAAGAAACTCTTCGGCTAGACAACACCAACACCTCAAGCAGCCACAATCCAAACTCCCCAAAGAAGCGGAGCTGCGTACACCGTCGTCGAGGTTCATCTGCTCAAGGCGACATCAACCGCACCCCATGGCAGCAGATACTGGCCGGTATCCGTGTCGGCGGTCGCGGCCCCGGGTGGCCACCTCATCGCGTCCCTCTTCGCAGGACCATGCGAAGGCGCCAACCTCCTGGCCCAACTCATGTTCCAAAACAGAGGCCACGGAACCCCCAACGTACCTCCGAACACCCTGGCGTTCTACCAACTCGAAAGAGACCTCATGACCAAGGCCCTCCACCGCGTCGACACCGGACAAACCCTAGACTTGCGTGTAAAGGTAGAAGCCGTCCCCGGACCAAAACCCGGGCTGCCCGACAGCATTGAAGTCACGCACAAGTACGATTCAGAGACACCCATGTTTCACGAGTTTCCGAATTTGCCCTTGGACCTAGAGGAGACATTTTGAGTAGCGGCCAACTTGCGTGGAGCCCGTCCGTAACGTCTGGCCTCCGTCGCCTGCAAGTTGAAACATTCAAAGAAGGCGGCCTTGGCTCCTGCGCCCAGGAAGTCGTAAGCACCTCCGTGATCCATCAGGCATGGTCTCGACGGACAGAGGAAATCTTGCGGGATGGTGTTTGGGGGGCGCGCAGTTTTTCCTTGGATTTCTCACGAGAGGCAATGAGTCAGTGGCTCAAGCAAATCCGCCGCGAGTCGTATGTGCTGGGGGCCGGAACGTGGACCAGCTGCAAGGTCTATCTCTATCCAGATTCGGACGGCAGACTTGAGGTCTTCGACGTGGAACTCCTCAGACTCGCCCATGAAACAACCATCCCCGATCGTCCGGCGGACGCACTGACATTGTTCCAGGATCTGAAAGCGTTCCCGAGAACGCTGGACAACATACCGCAGTGGATGTGGACGGTGTTCCGCGCCGAAGGCATCACACCACCCGTCTACAACCCCCAACTGCAAATGGTCGAGTGGGCCAACAAACGCCTTCCTGTCACCGAAAATGGCACCGACTTCTCCGTCCAACCTGAAATCATAGACCCATCCAAGGAACCGGGTATCTTCGCGAAGATCGGCAAGAAACTCTTCGGCAGCTAACCCCAACCCGGCGAACGGCACAGGCCTCGCCAAGCAAAACCAGCCGTGATCCAGACCTGCGAAAAGGGACGACCGATCATGTGGAGCCGCTACCCACCCAACGATGGCGCCGTCGTCGAAATGTCAATTCGTAAATTACGCGGTGAGGCTGCATAGGGGTCTCGGAGTCCGTCATCGTGGGTCGCTGCCAGCCGGGTCACCCAAAAACAGTGTTTCGCAGGGTCCTTAGCCTAGCGACTGGCGGATTATTTGACGGAGACCATCCGCTGATGTGCCCATCCAGGGAGTGTGCCAAGCTTTCGGATCCGACGCGTTTCACTGAGGCACGCGGCCTTCGTCGGCTCGGTGAGCCATTCCGGTTCTTTGTCGTAATTGAACTCGGTTTGGTAACTCCCGGGATCCGCTGGATTGAGTGTAATGGTGGCCGCGAACCACGTATTGCCTCCGGGGCCGCGCATGATGTTCCTGGCCTCAGACATCTGGTCAGCCAAGTGTGCTGGGACTTCCGTGGTGAACCGCGCCCCTGCCGTTTCGACGTTGAAGACGCATTCGCGATGAGAGCCGATTTCCCTGAATTCCAGCCACGCCGAAGACCACGTCGGCGGGAGGGTGGGGAACAGTTCAACTAGAACCGCGGTGATGTTCTGCATGGCGTCGATGGAGCTATGCAGCCCACCCGGCGCCCCGGCGGAGGATGGTCCGGACCGCGCAACGGCTGCGGGCGTCAGAGGAGCGCGCTGGCGGAAACACCAGGCGGCCGCGACGGCCAGTAAGGGTCCAAGTATGTGCGCAAGGAAGGAGTACATAGGGTCGACGGTGCCTCTTCCTTGGGAGGAAATTGCGCTGACGATGAGCAATAAAACGATTCCAAGGCCGATATACCCCTTGGTGCGCCTCGCCCATCTCCTCAAGAAGACGTGAATAAGAAAAGCAAGGAGAAGTGGCGATCCGATAACCCCCAGAAGGATCCCTCCCTGAATGATCGAGCCAATGACCATTGAGGCGAAGGCAGCGAGGGCAAGGACCGGCCCCAGCCATTCCGGTGGAACAGGGCCCGTCACCTTGCGGTCGGGCTGATCATCTGCCTCTTGCGCAGCAGAATTGGCCTGATTCTCCATGGTTCCCCCATCAACTGGATTTGGCCCTTTGAGTCTAGGCCAGCAGCGTGAGCCGCCCAAGCCACCACCCTTTCGGCCCAGAATCCCGCTACCATCCACACCATGGGCATCCACATTGGCACTTCAGGCTGGAGCTACGACCATTGGGAGAACGTGCTGTATCCCCCGAGTCTTCCCGTGGCCAAGCGTCTGGCCCACTACACTGCGCGATTTAGCACGGTTGAGCTAAACGCAAGTTTTTACCGGTGGCCGCGCGATACGTCCTTCGCGAGTTGGAGGGAGCGTCTCCCTGCCGGCTTTGCCATGTCGGTGAAAGCGCCACGCGGTCTGACGCACGGCAAAAAGCTTTACAGTCCTGAAGTTTGGGTGGAACGGATCATCCGCTGCTGGCACGAACTCGGCGACAAAAGGGCTGTACTCCTGGTCCAGCTTCCACCTGATTTTCAACGCGACGACGCCCGGCTCGACTACTTCCTGGCCACGCTTCCGCAGTGGGTTCGCATCGCCGTCGAGTTTCGTCATGACAGTTGGGACCACCCGGACGTCTACGCCCTGCTGGAGCGTCGAGGCGCCGCCTACTGCATCATGAGCGGCGCCCATCTGCCCTGCATCCTCCGGGCCACCGCACCATTCGTGTACGTTCGACTGCACGGCCCGGACCATGAGCACCTCTATGGCGGCTCATACTCCGATGATGATCTGCGATGGTGGGCGGACCGGATTCGCGAGTGGGCCGGCTACGGCAAGGACGTGTACGTCTACTTCAACAACGACGGCGGTGGTAACGCCGTGCGCAACGCTGACACTCTGCGGTGGCTGCTTGGGGTCAGTTGACTCTACGCCAGGCGTCCCCGCACGATCTCGCTGACAGTCTTGCCATTAAACCGTCCAGCAACCTTGGCGGTGACGGGCTTCATCACGGCTCCTATGGAACGCATGGACAGCTCTTGGCCATCAGCTTTCAGTGCCTCCACGGCATCGTCAACGATTGCTTCCACTTCTTCCCGCGTAAGAGCTTTTGGCAGGTAGGCCTCGATGATTTCGGCCTCCGCCACCTCGGCTGCGGCCCGATCTGCCTCGCCCGCCTCGGTGTAGATCCGAGCCGTATCCCGCCGCTTTGCGGCTTCCTTCTGAAGCAGCGAGGTGACCTGCGCGTCGTCGAGCTCCACCGGCGTCTTGCCAGACTTCTCACGGGTGGTGATCTCACCCAGCACGTTGCGCACAGTGGTCAACGCAAGCTTGTTGCCCGCCTTCATATGGTCGACGACGTCCGCCTTGAGGCGTTCTTTGAGTGTCATGATGCTCCTTGTTTGGGTTCCTCCTGTTATCTTCCCAGAATGAGTGCATGGGGGATGTTTCGCGGAGCCAAGCCGCGCGTGGTTCGGATGTTCCTGTGGCGCGTGCTCGCCGCACTAGTGCTCGTTGCCGCCGTGGTCGGTTCCTTCATTCTGGTGTCAACCCAGATCCAGGTCGCCGCCAGCAGTGTCCAAGTTCAGGGAATTGTTACGTCTCAAGAAGGATTCAGACATCGTGGTGAACACTGTGTGTTGGGATTGGGCTTCGAATTCCAAGGACGGCAATACAACGAAACGTTTGATACCAATTCAACGTGCATAGCGGTTCCGGGACCTGGCTCCCCCGTAATCCTCAGCGTCTATCCGGACGACCCACGCCAGCACCTACGGGTTGTGGGGCACGCCGGTAGTAGCTGGACTCCGTGGCCAGCGGCAGTGGCTGCCGTGCTGCTGATCATCGGAGCATGTATTCACCTGCACTGGGCATCTTCGGCATACAAGCAAAGTCGACTGGCGGCTTCTGCCAACCGGGCATCGCAATAAACCATTCATTACGAGTAAAACGTCGTGCGGGGCTCAAGTGCTGGGCGGATCCTGCTCCGTTGTTTCCTTCTCAGTGGGCCCGCTAACTACCACCTGTGCAGGGCTGTGAAGGATGTATCCGTTAAGCCAGGAGAACAAAGCCCGGATTTTCTGCTGGAGCCCGGACAAAAGGGCGAGGTGCACCAACAGCCAGGACAAGAAGGCCAGGATGCCTTGGAGTTGGATTCGCTTGCGGCCCAGCTCTGCCACAGCAGCTCCGCGCCCCACCATCGCCATATAGCCTTTGTCGACGTACCGGAACGGATCGCGGCTCTCGCCCTTGAGGTCCGCGAGAATGTTCTTGGCAGCCCATTTTCCGGCCTGTTGAGCCACCGAACCCAGCTGGGGCAATTTTGCCCCCGTTGAATCGGTGATGTTGGCGCAATCCCCGATGACATACACGCCCTCAACGCCAGGGGCAGTCAGGTCCGTCTTGACGTCAACGCGACCTCCCCTCCCCTGGGTCAAGCCCGAACCGCCAATGAGGTCCCCTGCTTTTAGTCCACCGGCCCACACGACAATTTGCCCGGGCACGGAGCTTCCGTCAGCCAGGGTCACTCCGTCTTTCCTTACCTCGGTGACACCCTGTCCCATATGGAGTTGAACGCCCACCTTCTTCAAATGATCAGTGGCATAGCTCTGGGACTTGGCTGAGAACATATTCAGGACAGTGGGAACCATGTCTACCAAATGAACCCTGCAGCGTGCCGCGAGTTCCGGCGAGAAGTACTTGCTCACCACGTATTTAACGTTCTCGGCCATTGCCCCGGCCGTTTCAACTCCGGTGGGTCCGCCGCCCACCACCACTACGTCCACAGACCCGTCCGGGTTCCTATCGGCTTGGTCCAACAAGCGGGTGAGGCCGCTCCCCAGCTTCGTCGCATCTGTGACGGAATACAGTGGGAAGGCATACTCTTCTGCTCCAGGTGTATTGAAGAAGTTCGGGACCGCCCCAACTGCAATGACCAGGACATCTGCCCGCAGCGAGCGGCCGTCGGCAGTTGTGATCACCCGCTCCGCGGCGTTAACGGCGTCAACCTTCGAGGTCAGAACTTTGACACTTTTGTAGCGCCGGAAAACGGAACGCAGTGGCCGGGCAATGGCCGAAACCCCAATTTGCGAGGTTGCCACTTGATAGAGGAGCGGCTGGAACTGGTGATAGTTATTTGAGTCGATCAGCAAGACACGAATGCCCTTGCGGCCCAGCTCTTTTGCAGCTGCAACGCCCGCGAATCCGGCACCGACAATGATGACTGGGTATGAGTCCTCCATGCGAGCAACTTACTGCACTCCCAGTTCCCACAACAGAGGCTTGTGATCACCGTCGAGCGTTTATCCTCTGTTCCTGTGGGTACGCAGTGGGTAGTGTTCTGCATTCGGCAACGCACACGGAAGGGTGATCTTTGTGAACGAGGACGGGCTGACGGACGCGGTGCAGGAAGCGGGAGCCGTTGAGTTGCTCCTGATCCGGCACGGCGAGAGCGAAGGCAACGTGGCCGCAACAGAAGCTCGTCTGGCTGGAGCCGAAGTCATTGACGTTCCAGCCAGGGATGCTGATGTGAACCTATCGGGCACCGGGCGGGACCAAGCCAAAGCATTGGGAACGGCGCTGGCCCGGATCGCCGAAGAACTCCGACCGGATGCCATTGTCTCCTCCCCCTACGCAAGGGCCCTTCAGACGGCGGAAATCGCCGTTGAGACAGCCGGCTGGCCCGTGAAAGTGCTTACTGATGAACGTCTCCGCGACCGGGAGCTGGGCATCCTGGACCGGCTAACACGTTTGGGAGTAGAGACCCGATACCCGGACGAAGCAGAGCGGCGGCTATGGCTGGGCAAGCTGTACTACCGGCCGCCAGGCGGTGAATCGTGGGCTGACGTCGCACTCCGTCTGCGATCCATCCTGGATGAGCTCAACACCCTGGGATCAGGGCAACGAGTGATGCTGGTCTGCCACGACGCCGTCATCCTGCTGGTCCGTTACGTTTTGGAGGGCATGTCCGAGCAGGAAATCCTTGACCTTGCGGCCACCACATCGGTGCTGAATGCTTCCATCACCCGGTATGTCCGTCCCTCGGGCGCAGGTCCCTGGCAACTGGAGAGCTTCAATGTTGCTGACCACCTTGCGGAGCAGGGTGTCACCGTCACGGAACACGCAGGAGATGCCAGTGTCCATCCACAGTGATAGCCCCGCACCAACACTGGTGACGCCCTCGCTTCTGCGCGACTGGCCGTTGCCCGCCCCCGGAGAGGACAAGTACTCGCGCGGCGCAGTGCTGGTGATCGGCGGAGCTCGCGCAACTCCCGGCGCGGCGTTGCTGGCCGGCACCTCCGCCCTTCGTGCCGGCGCCGGAAAGATCACTTTGGCAGTGGCCGAATCCGTAGCGGTCCCCGTAGGAGTTGCGCTCCCGGAATGCGGTTCCGTGGGCATGCCGGAGAACCCGGAAGGGTCCGTCACCGGGGAAGGACTCGACAGGATCTCGTCCTACCTGGATCGGGCTGATGCCGTGCTGATCGGACCAGGCCTGGACGATCCGGAACTCGCCGAATCGCTGCTGCGAGCGCTGCTGGAGCGGGAGGAATCCCACGAGGCGGCCAACGACGGCGGTGCTCCCGCCATCGTTCTTGACGCCTTCGCCTTGGGCGGCTTGGTAAAGATTGAGGAAAAATTGGGGCCGTGGCGCGGCCGGCTGATCCTTACACCGAATCCGACCGAAACCGGATTTCTTCTGGGCAGAGACGTGGAGGACCTGAAAACCGACGTTGCTGAGGTCGCTCGCCGGTTCGATGCGGTGGTGAGTTGTCAGGGTTACATCGCCGGACCTGGCGCCGCAACAGCAGACGACTCGCCGCTGTGGAAGATCACCACTGGTTACGGCGGACTGGGCACGTCAGGCAGCGGCGATGTTTTGGCAGGGGCCATCGCGGGGCTCCGTGCGCGCGGGACCAGCGATGCTCAAGCTGCTTGCTGGGGCACGCACCTTCACGCCGCCGCTGCCGACCGCCTGGCCAGCAAGCTCGGCCCGCTCGGGTTCCTGGCCAGGGAGCTCGCCGACGAACTGCCCGCCCTCATGCTGGAGCTCAATATCTGATACGAATAGGCTGCCTGCATGGGGACCAAGGGAAGCAGCACACAAACATCGCGCGTCATCATCAGCATCGTTGGGCTCATGGCAATCGCGGCCTACGGGCTCACCGCAGCGTTGCAGATCCTCGTGTGGAATCCGCTCGCCGCTGTTCCGGGCGCCACGCTGGACGAAATCCACGAAGGATTGGCCCGACGCAACGAGTCAATCTCCTTGGTGGCAGTTTTGACGTGGACAAGCCTCGGAACGCTTCTTGCTCTGGTTGTGGTCCTGCTGACGGCAACCCGGGTTATTTCACGGCTGAGAACAGTTGTAATTGTCCAACTCTTGATCCTGGTGCTCGGCGCACCCATGTATTTCTTTGCATCTTTCTCCGCCGGTATGGCCTTGGCAGACGCCTTCTTCATATCCGGTGGTGACTACACTCCATGGGGTGGTCTGCTGGGCCTGCTCAGCGCGGCAGCTCTGATCTGCACGCTGATGGTGGTGATCTTTCGTGGAAGGCCCGGGATGCGCACGGCCCGCACCTAAGCCGGCTTCAGCAATTCATGCTCGACGACGGCGGTACGGGACAAGGTCTTGTAGCCTTCCTTTTCGAACAGAACAGTCATGACGTCGTCCTCGTGCCTCATCACCAAACCGGGACCCCACTCTTTGTGGATCACGGTGGACTGCAAGGGGAACTGATTCTCCGCGGGTGAGGCGGGCTGGCCGACGCGAACCGACCCGGCGGCGTCGGGCGTTTCCGCGCAAGCATCGCAATTGCCGCAGGGCCGCGGCAGATCCTCCCCGAAGTAGCCCAAAAGGAACTGGCGACGGCAGCCGTCCGTCTCCGCGTAGCCACGCATCATGGTGAGCCGGGACTGGTCCACGCGTTGACGCGCCTCAGCCAACCGGGCGGCTCGCTCTACCAGTGCGGTCAGCTTGGCTTTGGAACTGAGCCGGATGCCGCGCTTGCCGGTTTTCACGGCGCCGGCTTCCTCCAACTGGTTCACCAACGCTGTAACCCGGCGGGCAGGGAAGCCGGTGAGCTCCGCCAGGGCGGTTTTGGGGGCAGGTGCGCCCGCGTTCTTAATGACTTTCAGCACGGCCATGAGCTCCTTCGCGTCCGGGGCATGGGTGGCAAAGAACTTACGCAGCCCAAGGTCCTCGGCACGGTAATGCAGTGTCGCAGCGGCCGGTTCGCCGTCCCGGCCCGCGCGGCCGATTTCCTGATAATAAGCGTCCAAGGACTCCGGAATATCTGCGTGCACCACGAACCGGACGTTGGGTTTGTCGATCCCCATGCCGAAGGCTGTTGTGGCAACCACTACCTCCAGCTGGTCATCCAGGAACTGCTCGTGGATGCTCTCCCTGTCAGTGTCGGAACGTCCTGCGTGATAAGCCTCGGCCCGCAGACCTTGATCTTTTAGCTTGGCCGCGTACTTCTCGGTGTCCTTGCGGGTAGCGGCATAGAGCAGCCCCATGCCCGCGGCCTTGGCCAAGGCGATGACCTGCTCCACTACGGCTTTCCGCTTGCCTTTGTCCTCTTGGTGCCGGACAACGTCGAGGCTGATGTTGGGGCGATCGAAGCCACGCACCAGGACCAGCGGTTCCGTCATGCCCAACCTCTTGACGATTTCCTCACGCACGGGTGGGGACGCAGTTGCGGTCAAGGCTATGACCGGCGGGTTACCCAGGCGCTCGCGGACGCTGCCTAAGTCGAGGTAGTCCGGGCGGAAGTCATGCCCCCAAGAGGATACGCAGTGTGCCTCGTCCACTACGAACATGGTGATGTGCAGCGTGGCGATCCGGTCCACGGTTTCCTGCTTAGCCAATTGTTCGGGTGCGAGGAACAGGAATATCGCCTTTCCGGATTCAATTGCCTGCCACGCTGCCTCCACCTCCGAAGCACTGAGGGAGGAATTGATGACGACGGCGGCGCCCTCGCCCAGGTCCTCATTCAGCCCGTCCATTTGGTCTTCTTGCAAGGCAATAAGTGGAGAAACGACGACGGCGGGTCGGCCCGTTGTGTTGTGAAGGTGCAGTGCTGCGACTTGATAGGTAGCGGATTTTCCGTACCCGGTAGGCATGACAGCGAGGACATCACGACCCTCGACGACGGCGGTCATACCTGCGAGTTGTCCGTCGCGCAGCTCAGGCAAAGAAAAGGAAGTGGCCGCCAGGGCGGTCAGGGCAAGGTCATCGGACATGAAGATGTGGCTCCGCGTTGTGGTTCCTGCGGCCACTTGCATCAGCCGAGGTGACCAGCCTAGCGCGGGCGAGGCCCCGCCGTCGTACGCTGTATGCCCGGTTGTGGATAACCTGGGGTGACGTTAGCGCAGATCCCGGGACCGCACCTGATAGCTCAGGTGGGTTACGCGTGTTCCTGGGACGATCACGGGATCGTCCAGCACGAACTCCGCGCCAAGGTCACCGAACCAACGAATGCCACTTCCGAGCAGCACGGGCACCAAATCAACCCGGAGTTCGTCCACCACACCGAGGCGCAAGCACTGCCGTGCCACGTCCGCGCCGGCAACACCTATCTCCTTGCCCGCCGCGAGGTGCGCCGCACGCTCCAGGGCCGATCCCAGGTCCCCAACGAATTCGAACGGGACAGTCTGGCCGTCCCGCCGGACCGGCGGCCAATCCGAAGGAGGTTCGCGGTGCGTCAGGACGACGGTGGGCGACTCATTGGGCGGGTGACCGCCCCACCCCCTCGTCAGATCGAAGATCCGCCTGCCGCAGATGAATGCACCCTCCCTTGGGAGTGATCTCCAGTAAGCGGCATCGGCTTCGCTGAGATGAAACGGCACGGGGTGACCCGGCATCCATGTTTCAACGGGTCCGGCCTCGTACCAGTCGAAGAGCGGTCCGACTCCGTCATCATCCCGAGCGATGAATCCGTCAAGGGACATGGAAAACTGGGCTGAGACGCGGCTGTTCCTGTACATGAAATCAGTGTTGTGGCACCGCCGGGCTTGTCAAGCACACTGCCCGGAAAGGTGGTAATCAGGCTACTTACCAACGGTGATTAAGGTGCCTATGCGTGGGTTATGGAGCCCACTTCAGCCATCCTTCTTGTGCTTATTGGCGTGGTTGTCTGGCTCGCAGCCACCATCCTGCCATTGGCCCTGCTCCCCTCCTCGCGCGCCGAGGAAGAGCACAAGCCCAAGGCTCGCCACCCCCGCCATCCGAGGGGCGAGCCGCGCACCATCCATCGGTTCCGACCATCCTCACTGAAGGTCCGATCCGGGCACCACGCCCGTATTCGGCCGCACGGCGCCTAGGCAGTTGAGCTCCGACGCGGCGCCTTTGTTGCAGTGCAGTTACCAGCGTAAAAAACCTCTTTACATTGTTTGTTGCCGGAGGGCGTAGATGGGCATAGCGTTGAGGTGGAAGCCCAGTGGTCCCCCATCACTGGGCTTCTCTTTGTCACCGTCAATTTCCGCGCCAGGTCTTTTCGAAGCGTCCGTCATGAAGGGAGATCAACCTGATCAGCTTGCTCACGGCGACCGCTGCAGCCGATGAACTAACCGGGATTGTGGGGGTGGCCGCACAGGTAATCGAAGCCCTCGGCGAATGGGGCGTCGGCTTGTTGACGCTCCTGGAGACCGTGTTTCCGCCCATACCCAGCGAGGTGATCCTCCCACTGGCCGGGTTCCTTACCCAGCAGGGTGGCATGAACCTGATCCTGGTCTTTGTCACCAGCACACTTGGCGCCTACGCCGGAGCGATGCTCCTGTACTGGCTGGGTTACAAGGTGGGGCAGGAAAGGGCCATCAAGCTGCTGTCAAAACTGCCGTTGGTTGATCGGGAAGATTTCGAGAAAGCCGCTGGATGGTTCGAACGCCACGGCAAGTCAGCGATCTTCTTTGGCAGGCTGCTTCCCGGGGTGCGCAGCCTCATTTCCCTCCCGGCAGGTGCTGAACGCATGAACCTCGTGACGTTTAGCATCTTTACTGTGGCTGGCACGGGCTTGTGGAACGCCCTGCTCATTGGAGCGGGAGCACTGCTCGGCAAGCAATACCACTTGGTTGATCAGTATTCGCGATTCCTCAATTACGCCGTCTACGCAGGGCTTGCCGCGTTCGTCGTGTGGCTCATCATCCGGAGGGTCAAGAAGCGCAAGGAAAGCGCCCGGTAGAGAGCCCCTTCACCGGAGTCGGGCTCGAACCGTCGTTTTGTCCACCTTGAGTTCTTCGAAGAGAGCAGACACAGGATCGTGTTCTTCGCGATCCAGAAGCGCCACAAGAAGGTTTGACGTTGTGATCTGCCGGGACTTCTGATCCATTGCCTGTTTCACCATGTTGGCCATCACTTCCTTGGCGCCCGAACTAAACGGCGGCTTCCTCCCCTTGGTTGGCATCGTGACCCCCTTAAGGTTCCTGGTTTCCAGCCCGATAGCCTTCAGCGCAGCGGCATCCAACCGGGACGCCGCTTTATGAGCATCGTCCAGAGTGATGCCAAGGACCGCGGCGGGTTCCGGTTCATGAAGCGCCCCCAAAAGCAGGTGCTCCGTTCCCAGTCGCTTGTCGCCCCTGCCTCGGGCTTCTTCCATGGCGTACCCCACAATCCTGCGGGTATCACGGGCAAATTGTTCAAACATGGCTCAACTCATTCCCTGTATTTTGCGTGCACTGATTGCCGTGAGACACCCAAGGCATCACCGATCTGCTCCCACGTCCACCCCTGCTCACGGGCCGCCCGCACGTGGACCGCCTCAACCTGCTCGGCCAGGCGGTGAAGGGCTCCCACTGCGCGTAGGCCCACGGCGGGGTTCGTCGAATGGATCTGCTCGGATAGATCATCAGCTTCCATACCTGTCAGGCTAGACTGACAAGTATGGAACTGTCAACCTAGACTGACAAGCTGCTTCGGTTGGATTGAGGGCTTACGGCCCTAGGGGATCCCTGCGCCCCGGGAGCTTGGCGTTAGTGTGAGCACGTTGAGTGCGCGGAGGACGGGACGCCCTTGGTCGCATAGGCCGCTGCGGCCTCCACAGGTGGCTCTTCGGCGAACTCCCTCCGGGCATCGTGGACCACTGCGCCATTGACGATCGTCAGGTCGGCCCGCTCGCCGAGGAGTTCGTCCGCTCCAAGAGCGTAGAGATTCGAAGACCAGACCACGACGTCGGCCCTCGCACCTACGCGGATGACGCCCAGTTCATCTTCTGCGTGCCAAGCCCACGCGCCGCCTTGCGTGTAGGAAGCAATTTGGGGTCAGACCACCGGGAGTCGTTTTGCAGGAAGGGAAGAGACACACGCGGGGGATCAGACGAATTCAGAGTCGTGGCGTGAATGGCCTGCTCACCCCGGTATTCACGGTTCCAATGAGCAACGGGGCGCCGGGCGACTCAGCATCATCGGGTAACTTTGGCGCCGCGTGCTGAACGCCAGTCACATTTGGTTTGCAGCTTCGACTACCCCAACAAGACTGACGGCTGAAAAGATCCGGCGGCGGATTTCAGCTAGTTCTTGGAGTTCTAGTGTCAGTTCAGTCGCTGAGTGAGGTGAACTTCAACGGCGTCACCGTCGCCCTTGCCGATGGCTTTGCGGACAGGAGCGGCCACCGGCAGTTTGTGCGTACCGTCTCCCAACGCCATGAAGGCTCCAGTGAACGGGTGCCCGTCTACTGTGCCGGCCACTTTGACCAGTCCACGGGTTCCAAAGATCTTCGCTGACTCAGGCAATTGGACACAGGTCCAGGTATCTCCTGGTCGAACTTTGCCGAGCAGGGCAACAAAGGTGATGTCCAGTGGTTGTGGTTCTGCCATCTTCTCGTCCTTGTCACTGTGCCGAGCTGGACGCTGCCGCTTATTCGGGCAGCGTATTGACGGACACTCTGCCGTCCTGGCAATTCTGACAAGTACGTGACGCGTTGCCAACGAACCATTAGGTGCTCGTAGCTAGGATAAAGACGAAACTGAAGGTGCAACCCGCGCACCTGGCAGCGGGTTCCGTCTCCCGCACCCTGGCACTACCAACTCACCATCCCGCACAACGAGAAATGAATATGGAACTTCTTGACGCCCACACGGTTGTGATCTCTGCCGTCTTCTTGGTGCACATCACAGGTGTGATGATCGTGGCCGCCTCGATCGCTGGCTTGGTGATCTCACTCTTTACCGTCGTACTCGCCGTGCATTCCGTCCGCACCACGTGGGAACTGACGCAAAACTGGCGAAGCAGAGGCCGCTTCGAAGGCAGTTTCAACAAGGTTCTTGGCTCGTTGAAAGCAGGCGTTCTGGCAGCACGTCCGTTGATTGCTGCGGCGCGGCGGCGGATCAGCCGGTTGTCATCGTTCAAGCCCGAGTAAGGGCCGGACACGGCAAGGCTCAGCGGATAGCCGGAGCCACCGCCGCCAACCAAGCGACCCCCGTCAGCAACTTCTGATCAGCCGATCAGGGCCGTGGCCGCAGAGTAGCGCGCCAGTGCAGTGTACGCAGTCTTTGTGCCGGTCACGCGTACTTTGATGGCACTTCCCTTGTCCGCAGCGACCAGTTTGTACGTCTGGGCGGTGGCGCCCGAAATGGCGGTGCTTCCGCGGTACCACTGGTAGGTCAGCGTCACGGGCGCAGGACCCCACGTGCCGGGAGTCGCAGTGAGCGTGCTGCCCACCGTGTTGGTGCCCGACACCGCAGGAACCGGAGCCGTCAGGGTACCGGCAGCGACCGCAGCCGTAGCAGCGGAAGTCTTCGCCGCCGTCGTAAACCCTGCTTTCGAACCCGTGACCTTGACCGTCATGGCGTTACCCAGATCAGCCGCAACCAACGAATAAGTAGCAGAAGTAGCACCCGTCACGGCAACACCGCTCCGGAACCACTGATAAGCCAGCGTCACAGGAGCAGGACCCCACGCCCCCGGAGCAGCCGTCAACAC
>NZ_SDXQ01000010.1:0-50073 GCF_006964045.1 Arthrobacter sp. TS-15
ATCCCACCCACCCCGAAGCGGACTACAAGGTGCGGATCTTCACGGGCAGCGAGGAGTTCCCTTTCGCTGGCCACCCCACGCTGGGCTCGGCGCACACGTGGCTGCATGCCGGGGGAGTGCCCAAGACTGGCGGCGTTGTGGTTCAGGAGTGCGGCGCGGGTTTGGTGCGAGTAAAGCACGACGCCGGTCGCTTGGCTTTCGCTGCGCCACCGCTGACCCGCTTCGGTCCGGTGGATGAGAATACGCGGGCGCAGCTCGCTGCCGGCCTGCAGCTGCCCGAGGATGCCCTGCTGGATGCGTCGTGGCTGGTCAACGGACCCACGTGGATCGGCGTGCTCCTCGGTTCGGCTGAGCAGGTCCTGGCCGTGGAGCCGGATCTCGCTGCCATGGGTGACCTGAAGGTCGGGATCATTGGCCCCCACAAGCCCGGGGCCGGCATCGACTTCGAGGTGCGTACGTTCATTCCCGGCGACGCCATGGTGGAGGACCCGGTCACGGGAAGTTTCAATGCCGGTGCGGCCCAGTGGCTGATCGGCAGCGGCCGGGCTCCCCACGAGTATGTTGCCGCCCAAGGTACTGTCCTGGGCAGGGCTGGCCGTATTCACGTCAGGGCGGAGGATGGCGAAATCTGGGTGGGCGGTGCCTCAGTCACGTGCATTGAAGGCACGGTGCTGCTCTAAGCGCTGCTAGGAGCGCTTGGGGCGTGTCAGGACAACCAGCAGGAAGATGCCGGCACTGAAGGCCGCCTGGACAGCAACAACGGACGTCGGTACGTAGCCAAGGTACAGGGCCAGCAGCATCGGAACCATGGCCAGGACGGTCACGTCCAGCCCGCGCATCAGGGAGCCGAGTTGGGCCCGCGGTACCGGCCCGAAGGGGGTCTCCACCGGCGGGGCGGTCCAGTCGGGTGGGGTCCTGGTGGCTGCGCGGAGTGTCCCGGCACCCATCCCGACCCCGGCCAGGGCACCAACGCCTATCAAGGCAGGGTTCGCAGCCCCGAGCAGCACCAACAGACTGCAGAGCACAGCCATCCACACGGACATCGCCACGCACGGCATCAGTGTCCGGCTTGTTCGCACAAGTGCCGGATGCAGCGGAAGCATTGCGTCGAGTTCAGGGACCAATGCCGTTTTGCGGGCCACACCGCCCAGTCCGGAAGCCGTGGCACACCCTGCGATCACGATCACCGTCAACTGTGCGAACTCGGGTAGGCCACCCTTCACCAGCAGTATGGCGATGCAGGCGGTGAGCCACAGGACCGGCGGCGTCACCGGGGGATTGAGCCTGAGGAAGGCCACCGCGTCAGCACGGATCAGCGCCCTCAGTGGGCCCCGCGTGGGGCGGGCGTAGAAGCGGGCTGCCCTGCCGCCGTCGATCCTTTTACGATTGCCGCCCAGAGCTCTGAGCACCTCGTTGGAGTCCATCATGAACAGCGACGCACCGGCGTGCCCGGCAACGGCGCCGCCGCGTACCAGTTCGTCTCCCCGCACCTGGCCGGCGCGCGGCACCACCACGGCAAGGAGCCCGACGGCGGCAACGGTCGCCAGTGCTGTGGGCCACGGAGAGGATGAGAAGGCCGGAAGGACAGAGCACGCAAGAACTCCCCCCATCGCAATTGTCTTGCCAAGCCGCGGACCCAGTAGGGCAAGCTGCTGAAAGGCGGCCAGAGTCACCGCGATGGAACCCGCAGCTCCGAAGGTGAGTGCGGCAAGAACGTGTTCGCCAGGAGCACGGTCAACAGCGGTCACCATGCTGAAGGGCAGGTAGATGATGGTTGATCCGGCTGCGGTAAGGGCCACCCTGCGAATGAAGGGTGGCAGAACCATGGGCCGGCGGTCGACCGGGAGCGTGAGCCACCAAGTGCTCTCTGCTCCATTCACTGACATCGGTCCAAGCTTCCGGGCAAGGTTGCTGATGACCAGGAGGGCCGCGAGTGTGATGGACGTCCACAGCAAGGACTCCGGCAGCACCACCCATTGGGCCCGGATGATGCTGTTCTGCGGTGATGTCCTCTCCGCGATTTCGTTGCGCAGCGCCAGGACGAACGAGGCCGCAATGGTCAGGGAAACACCTATGCCGAGTCCCCAGCTGTAGGCGTCAACGAAGCGGGTTCCCCACGAGATCCGGCTGCGTTTGTAGCGCCGGGCGGATTGGCGGGTGAAGCGGACAATGTCCGAGGCCAGCTCCCGGTATTGCGGGGAACGTTCAAGGGCAAGCACGTCAGGATCCGGCAATGATCGAGGCCCCCTGCTCGGGGTGAAACTCCTGGACTTCCTCGCCAATGACCAAACACGTGGTGGCCGTGGCGAGCAGCAGTTGCGGATCGTGGGTCACCAGGACCACGGCACCACCGTCTTGGGCATGCGCGGCGATTCGATCACCCAGGGCGTCGCGCATTGTGGGATCCAGCCGCTGTTCCGGCTCATCCAGGATAAGGAGCGACGACGGGCGGATGAGCCCGGCGGCAAGCAGTAACCTGCGGCGCTGGCCGGAGGACAACGCATCCGGAATGGCGTGGGCCCTGCCCAGGAGCCCAAAGAAGTCCAGTTCTTCTTCAACGCGAGCTTCGGGGTCATCCAGGGAGTGCCCACGGGCAATGAGGAGCAAATGCTCGCGGACTGTGAGGGACGGGAAGAAGAGATCGTCGTCGAAAACTGCGGAGACGTGCCGACGGAACGGTACCGCGTCCGGATCGATGAGGAGGCCGTGGACCTTGATGTCTCCGGCCAGGGCGCTCTGCCGTCCCGCAATGGTCCGGGCCACCGTGGACTTTCCGGCGCCGTTGACGCCTACCATTCCCAGGACTTCACCAGCGTCCACCGTCGCGGTCACTTCGCCGCAAACCGGAGACCCGGCATAGCCAACCAGCAGCCTTTCGGCCTCCAATACCTTCCCCATGGTGCAACCCTACCGGCGGGATTGCGTCACCCTCTGATAGCCAAAGTTGCTGCCCACTTCGCGGCGGAGAAGAAGAGATGCCTGTTTAGGCCTTGTTGGCGGGTACTGAGTACGGGGCAGTCGTGCGCCTCGAGGTGGATGTCAACCGCTTCCCTAACAGAATCAGCGGCTGTTCGACGGTACGGGCCAGTACCTCTGCAACACCGAATGACATGGCGGCGGCCAGGACCAGCCTGACAATAGCGAGCCCAAAATTTCGTTGGTCAGCAGGGATAGCCATGCTCACCACGTCGATGCAGAAAGGGTGGAAAAGGTAGATCGCATACGTCCTGGTCCCCAGGAAAGCGACAGGCTTCCAGCTCAGCAACCTTGTGAGGGGCGAGGTAGCAAGGATGAATGAAGGGAAAAGAAGCGCAACGGTGAAGGAGAACAGGACGTGCGCATTGCCGCTCTCGGCGCCGCCGGGGAGGACCGGGTCAAGAATGTAGGCGGTGATAGCTACAGGTATGAGCGCGGCAGCCACTCCGGGGTGCGCGAGCTTTGACACCATCTTGAATCCCCGGTGGGTGTGCATGGTGAGGCCAAGGACGCAACCGGCAAGAATGGCGGTGTAAATCCCGAAGTATCGCGCACCTTCACAGTAACTGGCCGCGGAGGCGAGGACGAGCAAAACGCTGGCCGTGGCCAGTCGATGCCTTCTTATCAGCGGTATGGCGAACATGAGGAACGGCCACACGATGTAGAACTTTTCCTCGATGCCAAGCGACCAACTGTGGACAAAGCTGCCACCGCTGGCGAGATCCCCATTGAACGTTGCCAGGAGCGGTAACCGCTCCGCAAATTTGACCGGACCCTCACCCAGGCCGAACACGAAGACGCCCACTGCGGCCGTTGAAAGCGCAATGTAATAAAGCGGCAGGATGCGAAAGGCCCTTCTTACATAGAACTGAAAGATCGACACCCGGCCACGTCGGCGTTCCTCGCGGATCAGGAGCGATGTGATCAGGAAACCGCTGATCACAAAGAAGAGAGTCACTCCCATTGACCCGTTGAGAAATCCCCAGATGTGGGGGTCGCTCATGTGAGAGACGAGGACTATTGCGATGCTGACGGTTCGGAGCCCGTCTAGCTGCGGCCAGTACCGGGCGGACAAGAAGGACGACTCAAGCTTTTCCACAGATCCCTTTTCAGGCTTCACTGCCTGCCTTGAGACATCGCGGCAGGTTCACGCCAATCGTCTAAATAGTGTGAACGGGCCAGGGGGTTTGGTCCGTTCACACCATCTATTTGGTCTACGCAGCGCGTTGTTGTGGACCTGCGTAAAGGCGTGTGGTTAGTGCCCGACTTCTCCGTGGCCGCCTATCGTGGCAAACTCAAAGAGCTGGACGGGCACATGAGGGCTGGCCGCCCCTACCTCACTCACTCCACCGGCACCTGATTGACGCCCAGCGCATTGGGTAGAAGTTAAGCGGGCGCATCTAGGAGGAGCACATATGGATACTGCACGGACCTTTGAGTCGATTGTCATCATCTTCAACCCCAACAGCACCGGGGACGCACCTGAGCTCGCGCAGCAGTTGCACGACAAGCTCAAGCAGCTGCTCACGTACCAGTCCGAAATTACACTTCAGCCCACTGAGCATGCCGGGCATGCTGTGGACCTGGCGCGTGAGGCGGCCTCAAAGGGCGGCGACGTCCTGGTGGTCTCCGTCAGCGGCGATGGGGGGTACAACGAGGTTGTCAACGGCGTCATGCAGGCGGAGAATCCGCGAGCCGTTTCCGCGGTTTTGGCTGCAGGCAACGCCAACGACCATAGCCGGATCATTGGCACCAAGCCGTTGGAAGAGGCCATTGTGGAGGGCCGCGTCCACAACATCGATCTTCTTCGTATTCACACGGGTCAGAATGATGATGCGCCCTATGAATACGCGCATTCCTACATCGGATTCGGCCTGACCCCGGTGGTGGCCACCGAACTGGAAAAGGGCAGTAAGGGTGCTCTCAAGGAAATGGTCACCGTGATCCAGACCTTTTCCAAGTTCGAGCCTTTCGGCATCCGCCTGGCGGATGGAAAGCGCCGGAAGTTCGACAGCCTGGTGTTCGCCAACATCAATGAAATGGCCAAGTACGCCACTTTGAGTGAGGCAGAGGATCACCCGTCCGACGGAAAGTTTGAAGTCATCACTTTTCCGCACATGCCCAAGTGGCGTGTTCTGCTGACCGCGCTAAAGGCCACCACCCAGGGCCTTGGTGATCAGCCGAGCGTGAGCAGCTATGAATTCACCACGCTCAAGCCGCTGCCGTATCAAATGGACGGCGAGGTCAAGTCCGTGGAGGCTAACGTCAAGGTCAGAGTGGAGTGTGCTCCCGGGGCGTTGGCTACCCTCGGCTAGGCACCTCTAGCCTGCCGGGGCACAGGCGGCCGTAACGAAGTCATAAATCCGGCCGCGCAGTTCATTCGAGGCCGCAATCTTCAGCACGCCCCTCCGGTCACCAACGGTCACCCTCAGCGGCAGGAGGGTGCCCACCTTGTCTTCAGCAACAGCGTGGGGATCGCAGCGGGCGGGCCGGATAGTAAGAGGTAGTTCCTGTTTGCGCGCGCCCACGGCGAGATGTGCCGGCCAGGGGTCTGCCGGAGATTGCGCCAGCAAGGTGGTCTCCTCAAATGACTCGATAGTGAGGCTTCCCGGGTCAGTCCCCGGCGTGGCCGGCGTGATGAGAAGGCGTACGACGGCGGTGCGGCCGTCAGCGGCCACCTCCAGCGCGGGGTCCAGGACCATGACAGCGACGGCGGCGGCCTCCGATGCCAGGCACAGCTCGCCGGCGTTTCTGGAAAGGACGCCGAAGGGATCGGAAGCGTTGGTGCTGGCCTCCACGGGCTCCTTGCCCGGTTCTGCGTAGGTGATCCTGGCGTTAAGTGCTGTTGTTGTGCCTTCTGATACTTCGCAGGCGGCCGCGGGCAGTATTGCGGGCAGGCTCTTCGGCTGACGGGGTGGCAGTTCGAGGCCGCCAGCAGAAGGCTTCCAGGCGATGTCACCTTGGAACAGCGGGGATTGCAGCTGCGCCACAGTCACAGTTATTGGCGAATCCGTGGTGTTGGTGAGCTGCAGCAGGATGGCCTGTTTTCCGTATTGGTCCCGGGACTGGTTGATCTCCACAGCCACGGGCTGGGTACTCCCGCTGCCGGAGGGAGAGCCGGTACTGCCGGAGCTGCAGGCGGCCAGAAATGGCATGGTCATGGCCAGAGCCGGACCCGCCGCAAGGAAAAGCCACCGCCGGCACGTCATGCGATCAGTGTAGGGGCGCGGACGAGTAGGAGGCTCCGGGCCAACCAGTTGGAGCCCTTCCGCGGTCCGCTCTTGCCCGGTATCCGCTTCGCGGCTAGTACTCTGAAATAAGAGGCGAATACGACAAGGAGATCCATAGCTTCCCCGCACTGCTATGGGCGATTCCGGTGCAGGTTTTTCTTAGAGTCCACAAGTTTGCTGCCCCGCAACGGTCCGAAGCCAAGCCCATTTCGGCTGCCAGGGATTCGGCAGTATGCGGTGCTTCGACCTCTACTGCCATTTCCCGCCAACAACCACCCGATCCACATTCAGTGGAAACAGCCCTCGGTTGACTGGGGCCGGGAATCGAGGGAAATGCTGAATCCGGTGGAACGGCGCCCTCGTCTATTCCTGTCCAGAGGATGGAGCACACCCATGCAAACAAGACCACTCCAATAAGGAGCACGGCAAAGCATCCTAAGCGCGGACGTGTTTGAGTTTTGCCCGGTTCAGCCACTGATTCCCCCATTTTGCCGATCCCAGCCTACATGGGCATGATCTGTTGCCTTGAGCTGGGTAAGATGACCGCACGCACGCAGAATTCTGCTCGTTGATTTCCGGACGAAAGGCCACCCTGATGTCATTCCAGGCTTACCTTGACGCTATTGAAGACAAGACCGGCCTCACTCCGCGTCAGTTGGTTGAAATAGCAGACACCAAGGGCTTCAAAGACCCTTCGGTGAAGGCCGGGGCGATTCTTGAATGGCTCAAAGCGGACTACGATCTTGGACGCGGTCACGGAATGGCGTTGGTGCATGTCATCAAGAAGGGGCCGCGGATTGACAGCAAGCATGTGGGATCGGACGGCACGCACCGCGACGAATCGTACACTCTCTGGTTGGATGGCAAGGCGAGCAAGCCCACTCCTTAATGCCCCTGTGACATGCTGACGCTAAGCATGCTTAGGTTAATCAAGCCATCCTGGTGAGCACGCAGAGAGGACCACCATGTCCATAGTGACCCAGTTGTTCAAAAGCCCCGCCGCGGACGTATGGAAAGTGATCGAGGATGGCTGGCTCTATACAGGCTGGGTGGTGGGTGCCTCCCGAATCCGCTCCGTGGACGCGGCATGGCCCCAGCCAGGTGCCAAGCTGCATCATTCCGTGGGCTCTTGGCCCTTCCTCATCGATGACAGCACCAGTGTCACCGCCGTGGAGACCGGCCGTAAGCTGGAGCTGCTTGCCCGGGGATGGCCCATGGGTGAAGCGAAAATAGTGATCACCCTTGAAGATTTGGGTGGCCATCAGTGCCGTGTTTCCATTGCCGAAGACGCCGTGCGTGGGCCGGGAAAAGTGGTTCCCAAGGTCCTGCGGGATCCTGTCATCGGGGTCCGGAACCGGGAGACCTTGAAGCGCCTCGAACTGATGGCCGCTGGTGGGGCAGGCAGGTAGGACTAGGTGGTGTAGCGCAACGGCTTAACCCAGTCAAAGGCCGCTGCCTTGGACCTCGCGCCTTGGGCTGCCTTGGAGCGGTTCGGTTCGCCCAGTTCGGCAAGCAGCTTCTCAGACAGGACTACGAGCTCCCCGAAAACATCCGGGGTGAGCCACTCGGGCCGGGTTGCGAAGAGGATGTCCTCGCTGGAGGTGTTGCCGCTGGCGCCGGGTGCGAACGGGCAGCCGCCCAGTCCGCCGAGGGCCCCGTCCACCATTGCGGCACCGGCTTGGATGGCGGCAAGTGTGTTGGCCACGCCCAGGCCCCAGGTGTCGTGGCCGTGATAGACGATTCGCCGGGCGGGGGACTCGTCCCGGACCCGGGTGATCAGGCGGGCTACCTGCGCTGGAATGGCTTGCCCCAGGGTGTCGCAGATGACGATGTCCGTGGTGCCCTCGGCCCGGGGGTCGTTGGCGATCGAAAGAATGCGCTCCTCCGGAACGTAACCTTCGAATGGGCAGGTGAAGGACGTTGCGATGCACAGCTGGATCTGGCCGTTCACTGCGCGAGTGTACGCAACAGCTTCGGGCAGGGCGGCCAGGCTCTCATCAGTGGTCCGCCCGATGTTCGCCTTGTTGTGGGAGTCGGAGGCTGACAGGCAGTACTGGAAGTTCCGCGCACCAGCTGCTGATGCTTTGGCTACGTGGCCTGGTGAGGCTACCCAGATCCAGCATTTCTCCAGTTCTTCTGGGGTGAGGGCCCGGACTACTTCGAGTGTGTTGGCCATGGTGGGGACAAGGTCGGCGCGGGCCATGGAGCCGAGCTCGATGGCGGGAACGCCCAGCCGCAGCAGTTCCCGCACGGTTTCGATCTTCTGGTCCGTGGGCAGGAGTTTGCCGGTGAGTTGGAGTCCGTCGCGCAGGGTGACGTCCCTGAGGATGACGTTGCCCAGCGTGGATGCCAGGGGGCTTTCGAAGCGGTTCATGGTCGGAGGGCCTCCTCGCGGCCGGAAGCCGCATTGATCTGCGCTGCATCCATGGTGAGGAGTCCGCCAAGGATTTCCTGCGTGTTTTCGCCCAGGTCGGGGCCGAGGTTTCGGATGGGCAGGGACTGGTCTCCGATCACGGGAACAATGCCGGGGAATCCGACGCCGGGGAGGATTTCCTCGCCGGTGGAAACGTCGAACTTCTGGATCATGTTGCGGGCGGCGTACTGGCTGTCCGTGCTGATGTCCGCCGCGGTGTAGATGGGACCGGCGGGAACACCGGCGGCTTCGAGGGCTTCGAGGGCCTCGGCGCCTGACAGCGTGGCTGCCCACTCGCCGATGGCCTGGTCCAACTCTTCACGCTTGGCCCAGCGCCCGGCGTTTGTCTGCAGGGAAGGGTCTTCTGCGAGGTCAGGGCGACCAATGGTCTGCATGTACCGCTGGTAGATCGAATCCCCGTTACCGGCCACCACAATGCTCGCGCCGTCCTTGCACACGTAGGCGTTGGACGGAGCGATGCCCTCCATGCGGCCACCGACGCGCTGCCGGTCCACGCCGTATGCCTGGTAGTCAGGGATCAGTGACTCCATCATGGAGAACATGGCCTCGTTCAACGCGACGTCGATGATGCGCTCGGTGAGCGGAACAGCGCCAGCCGAGTCCCGGCGTCGTGCTTCACGCTGGTACAGGCTCATCATGGAACCGAAGGCGGCGTACAGGCCCGCGATTGAGTCGCCGATGGAGACGCCCACCCGTACCGGCGCGCGGTCCGGGTCGCCTACCAGGTTGCGGAATCCTCCGTAGGCTTCGGCGACGGCGGCGAAACCAGGCCGCTGCGACAGCGGTCCCGTCTGCCCGAAGGCGGAAATGCGGGTGACGATGAGGTCCGGGTTCGCGTCGTTGAGAACCTCGGGCCCCAAACCCCACTTTTCCAGGGTGCCGGGACGGAAGTTCTCCAGAAGGATGTCGCATTTGGCTACGAGCTCCAGCACTGCCTGCTTGCCCGCATCCGTGCGGAGATCCAGGACCACTGACTTTTTGTTGCGGTTCAAGGTGCGGTACAACATGGAGGTGCTGCCCTTGTGAAGGCGCCAGTTGCGTAGTTCGTCGCCGGTCCCGGGCCGCTCCACCTTGATGACCTCAGCTCCGAAGTCGGCCAGCAGCCTGCCTGCCGTGGGCGCGGCGATGTAGTTGCCGAGCTCCAGAACCCGGACGCCGTCCAGAGGGGCGATTGTTTGGTGTGTCATGGTCTTCTTTCGTGCGGGGCGGATAGGCGGTGGGCGCGCCGATGAGAGTGCACCCCTACACTCTGGCTCAAAAGTGACCGCAGGCGCTAGAACGCGTCGTGGGTTACACGCGGTGGATGGTCGTTATGACGTTCGACGGCGGCGAGGGGTTCCGCTGGCGGCGGCGCGGCCGCTGTCCTGACCCTCGGGGACGACCCTCCGCCTTAGCATGGTCCAGAGGTACGCCGACCGGGGGAGTGTGTGATGGGGCCGTTGGAATCGAACCAAGCCAGTACGAGGCAGGATGAGCAGGCACGTACGGGCCTACGTTCCAGCACCAAGCGAAAGCGCTCCGCGCGGCAACGGAAGCTTGAGTTGGCGATCCTGCTGGTGTTGGTAGTCGCGCTGGCACTTTCGGCTACTCCGTGGCCCTCGGCGCTGCTGATCCGTGCTGTTTTTGAGCGCGGAGCACAGGCAACCATTGACGAAATGACTCCATACGTTCCGGATACGCCGCTGCAAACCCAAGAAGGGGTCGTCTACAAGCCCGGATCCACCTTTGATGTCTTTAGTCCTCAAGGCACCACGGCGGCACTTCCCACTGTGGTGTGGATTCACGGTGGCGCGTGGATTTCAGGAGCGCAGCGCGACGTGAATCCGTACCTGAAGATCATCGCCGCCGAGGGCTACACCACCATCGGCATGAGTTACCCCATTGCACCGGAGGCCACCTACCCCACGGCGGTGCGGGACATCAACGAAGCTCTCGCCTATATCAAGGCCAATGCCGCCGAGCTGAACGTGGACGCCAGCCGCATAGTTCTGGCCGGTGACTCCGCCGGCGCCCAGCTCGCCAGCCAGATGACCACGCTCACCGTAAACCCCGGGTATGCCAATCTGATGGGAATTGAGCCCGCGCTCCAGAAATCGGATCTGGCTGCCACCATCCTGCATTGCGGCGTGTACGACCTCAGGGCCATGGCGGATCTCAACGGGATTGTGGCCTGGGGATTCAAGACGTCACTGTGGGCCTACACGGGCACCAAGGACTGGTCCGCTACCTACGCCGGGGCCACCATGTCCACCATCGATTTCGTGACCGACGACTTCCCTCCCACGTTCATCAGCGGCGGCAATGGTGACGGGCTCACGTGGCTCCAGTCGGTTCCCTACAGCAACCGGCTGAAGGATGCGGGAGTTCCGGTGACCGAGCTGTTCTGGCCGGCCACTCACCAGCCCGAGCTACCTCATGAGTATCAGTTCCATTTGAACTTTGCCGAGGCCCGTGAGGCGCGGGACAAGACGTTCGACTTCCTGTCCGAGCACGCGCTGAGGCGTTGAGCACGGCAGAACCCTAGCGGACTTCAATTTATCTCCATGATGGAACTATTCTTGAGGAATGACTTCCTCTTTGCAGGTCACCGCAGACAAGCGCCTACCGGTTTTGTTCTGGGTTTCCGCCGTGTGCGTGGCCGCGTTGGTCCTAGTTCCGGGGTGGATGCTGCTGGGAAATCCGGCCGTACTGCGTGGTCATCCGCTCCTGCCGTCGCTCCTGGTGACGGCCGCCGTCGTCGGAGTTCTCTGGGGTATTTTGCTGTGGCGTCGACGCCGTAGCTCCTCGAAGCGGTCCTTGGCCAGGGCTGTGGGTGCGTGGGCCGCGCGCGTCGGCGTGCTGGCACTTGTGGCCATCCTGGCGTGGCTGAATCCCTTCGCATACCAGGCCTCCGAAGCGGCTGAAGCGGGATCGGTGGCCGGATCCATGGTGGAATCGCCCACAGCCATCACCATGAAGCCGGCCGGGGCAGCTGTCACCAAGGGGCTCGTTTTCTATCCGGGCGCTCGCGTTGAAGCGCGGGCGTATGCGGACATCCTCAAGCCAGCGGTGGACGCCGGGGTCCTCGTGGTGATTCTCAAGACGCCCCTGAATCTCAGCCTGCTGGACGGAAGCCAGGCACGTGGGGCCATGGCTGACCATCCTGAGATCTCCACATGGACGGTGGGTGGCCACTCGCTGGGAGGGGTGAGCGCGAGCTCTTTTGCTCTGGGAAACAAGGATGTGGATGGTCTGCTGCTTTACGCCTCCTACCCTTTGGACTCCTTGCGTGACCGGTCGGGACTGCAGGTTCTGTCCATTTCCGGCACCGAAGATGGCCTCAGCACGCCGGCGAAGATCGACGCCTCCCGTGAGTTGCTGCCCGCCGATGCCACCTTCGTTGAAATCCGAGGCGGGAATCACGCGTTCTTCGGAAGCTACGGTGCGCAGCCCGGCGACGGCGAACCCTCTGTGGATCGGGGCGTTGCCCAAGAGCAGATTTCCGCGGCAACCGTGGCGTTTCTGATGCAGCTCAAGGAGTAGCCAAGACGCCGCGGGAATACTTCTGACTCATCACCCGTTCAGTGATTTAGATGCAAATGCATGTAAGCTGGATGAACGAGCAACAGGAGAATGCCATGGAAACCCGCCGCATCACCGTACTTTCCGCCGGACTCGGCGTCCCGTCGTCGAGCCGCTTGCTGGCCGACCAGCTGGCCGCCTCCACCGAGCGGCAACTGCGCGCGGCCGGGTACGACGCGAAGATTGACGTCGTTGAACTGCGCGACCTCGCAGTGGACATCGCCAACAACTTCGTCACCGGCTATGCCGCACCGCGCCTGGCGGACGTGATTGCCGGCGTCGAGGATTCTGACGCCATCATCGCCGTCAGCCCCGTCTTCAGCGCCTCTTACAGCGGCCTGTTCAAGTCGTTCATCGACGTCCTGGACCCGAAGTCGTTGGACGGCAAAGCCGTGCTGCTGGGCGCCACAGGCGGCACCGACCGCCACCAGATGGTCCTCGACTACGCAATGCGTCCCCTGTTCAGCTACCTGCGCACCAGGATTGCGGCCACCGGCGTCTTCGCGGGGCCGCAGGACTGGGGAAACACCGGCGACGGCGCCTCGCCCCTGTCGGTGCGCGTAGACCGAGCGGCCGGTGAACTCGTGCAACTATTGAGCGGTTCCCAGCCGCACCGGAAGAACGATGCACTTGAGTCGCTGCCGTTTGAACAGTTGCTTGCCGGAATCTCAGCAGGCAGATAGGACGAACTAATTGCCAGGGCCGATCGTTGGGGCAAACATGAAATGTCCTGTGGATTCCATTGACCTGGTGATGAGCGAACGAAGCGGCGTGGAGATCGACTACTGCCCGCAGTGCAGGGGCGTGTGGCTGGATCGCGGGGAGCTGGACAAGATCATTGACCGGGTCGCTGCGGAGACCATTCAAGCCCCTGCCCGGCCTGCCGCCGCACCGTCCCAGCCGCCGATCGCGCCCCCGCCCATCTACAACCCCTTCGAGTCCCGGCCACAGCAGCCGCGGTACGACGATAGGGATAGGCGCGACTACGACCGGAGGGATGACGACCGACGCGACGGCTATGGTCGCGACCAGTACGGCCGCAAGCGCAAGAAGAAGGAAGGTTTCCTGGGGGACTTGTTCGACTTCTAGCTTTTAGTCGTCCAACAGCTCAATGAACTCGCGGGCCTGCTTGATGTTGATGTCTGAGTGGCGCGTCAAAGCAAGTGCCGCGCCCTCAACATCGCCGCTCTTTGCCAGCGTGCGGATACGACCGTAAATCTCGTCGTTGAGCATGTTGCTGCTCACTTCCCGGGTGACATCGCCCTTACTGACGATTGCCCTGTACCTGTAGGGGAAACGTTCAGGCTCGTCGTCGTCGGCAATCAAATCTTTGGGTGTGGCTTCCGGAGTGAACGGCTGGGGGTGCGCCGCCAGTGCGCCGACGGCGTCACGCGAGGCCCGCAGGCCCTCTCCAGTCGCCTGCAGGTAAAGCTTGATGGCCGCCATGCCCTGTCCCTGGGCAATGAGCGAGTAGAGCTGCCTGTGCTGCTCTTGATTCAGCTTCGCTGCAGACTCTCTGGCCAACTCAACCGCGTCCTTGGGTGCATTCGCCGCTGCGAAGTCGGCCTTGCTTTCGACGGAGCGCTTGGTGAAAGAGCGAATAAGCAGGAGCACTCCCGCAATGACCGCAACGAGGATCAGGAGCGGGATGAGGATGGAATCCATGGCGTCGTCATAGCCGATCTACGTAGTTCTTGGCAGTAAGCAAATCTGAATGGGTGGCCTGGCGGAGGACTTTGATGGCCTCGATCTTTTTACCGCTGCGGACCAGGTTTTGTAACTCGAAGGCCAGTTGAGGGTTCAGTTGACCGTTGGGGAGCACTGCTGGTTGGTGTCCCGTTTGTCCGGCAGCGTGAGACCGCGCAGCCTGTGCCTGAATGGCCGTCCTGCTGTTCTCCACCTGCTCGCGATGGCTGGCCTCGTTCTGGCTCGGCTTGGTAGTGGCATCTATGCGGGCGCGAAGGGCCAGTGCCTCCCGCACTTGGGACGCTTGGTGGGCAGCGGAACGTGCCGCCAGTTCGCGTTGATACCTCTCGGCGTCGGAAAGGCCGGTATCGCGCGGCTTGAAGGCTGCCGTGAGCGCCCACAGCAGGCCCACGAGGACAAGAAGCGGAAGGACAATCGTCAGTACGTCACCAAAGTTCATCCCCATGCCTAGAGCTTATGCCAGAACTTGGTTATCCACAGCACATTCCACTTCCGGCATAGGCTTCTGAGAGATCTCTGTCAAATTAAAGACGGTTTTGTAAGATGCATCACATTTCGAGTATGTATCACCGGATTTTCCGTCCTTGGATGACCCCCGGAGCTGTAGTGTCTGTGGATTAATTGCTGGCAAAACTTTCTCGCGTCCACAGCGTGTGGGGAGTGTTTCCGCAGGTCAGAGCGTTATTTCCCGTGAAAGAAATTCTCTATCCACAGGGTAACGCACAGTCTGTGCACAACCTCTGGCTGGTATTCCACAGGTTATCCACAGGGGGTGTGAAGCACCTGCTGTAACGTGTCTGGAGTGTCCATTTTGGGCACGAATATCCCGCGAAAGTGTTTCCTGGGCTTCCAAAAAGTCACCACTTGAGAAGAGCCCATGGAAGCCACTGTGGATAACCTGTGGACGCGGCTATTCTGTCGGGCCTGCGTGACATCGTGAGATGCACCAGGCGGACACTTGGCCACGCACTGCGCTTTACGGGCCGCCAGGGAGTTCAGCTCTACAGCGGCACACAAATGGAGGACGGCTTTGTCAGTAACGCACTTGGACTCAATCGAGGGCTCACGCGCTTCGGACTCGAGCCGGAAACCTCCCCAGGACATCCCCGCTGAACAGTCGGTGCTCGGTGGAATGATGCTGTCCAAGGACGCAATTGCCGACGTCGTGGAGATCGTTCGCGGACACGACTTCTACCGTCCCGCCCACGAGACCATCTATGAGTCCATCATTGACCTCTACGGCCGCGGTGAACCCGCTGACGCCGTCACCGTCTCGGATGAACTGACCAAGCGTGGTGAGATCAACCGTATCGGCGGCCCCGCCTACCTCCACGAGCTCATTCAGACCGTGCCAACGGCGGCCAACGCAGGCTACTACGCTGAGATCGTTGCAGAGCGTGCGGTGCTACGGCGCCTTGTTAACGCCGGCACCAAAATCGTCCAGATGGGCTACGGCCAGGACGGCGAGGTGGAAGACCTCGTCAACCAGGCGCAGGCCGAGGTGTACGCGGTGGCGGAAAAGCGTACTGCCGAGGATTACGTGGCGTTGAAGGACGTCATGGAGTCCACCGTGGACGAGATCGAAGCTTCGGGTCACCGCGGCGAGGGCATGACCGGCGTTCCCACCGGCTTCTACGAACTGGACGAACTGACGCACGGACTCCACCCGGGCCAGATGATCGTTATCGCCGCCCGTCCTGCCGTGGGTAAGTCCACGTTCGCGCTGGACTTTGCCCGCTCCGCTGCCATCAAGAACAACCTGGCCACGGTCATGTTCTCCTTGGAAATGGGCCGGAACGAAATTGCGATGCGTCTTCTCTCAGCAGAAGCGACCATTGGCCTGCAGGATCTCCGCAAGGGCACCATCAAGGACGAGCAATGGTCCAAGATCGCCACCACCATGGGTCGCATGAACGATGCTCCGCTGTTTATTGATGACAGCCCCAACATGTCCCTCATGGAAATCCGCGCCAAGTGCCGCCGCCTCAAGCAACAGCACGACCTCAAGCTCGTGATCCTCGACTACCTCCAGCTCATGAGCTCCGGCAAAAAGGTGGAATCGCGCCAGCAGGAAGTTTCCGAGTTCTCGCGTGCGCTCAAGCTGCTCGCCAAGGAGCTTCAGGTTCCCGTCATTGCCCTGTCGCAGCTGAACCGTGGTTCCGAGCAGCGCCAGGACAAGCGCCCCATGGTGTCCGACCTCCGTGAATCCGGCTCCATCGAGCAGGACGCCGATATGGTGATCCTGCTCCACCGTGAGGACGTCTACGACAAAGAGTCACCGCGCGCAGGCGA
Source organism: Arthrobacter sp. TS-15 (assembly GCF_006964045.1). NCBI lineage: Bacteria > Bacillati > Actinomycetota > Actinomycetes > Micrococcales > Micrococcaceae > Arthrobacter > Arthrobacter sp. TS-15. The sequence goes on from NZ_SDXQ01000010.1 coordinate 16,201, forward strand.
AGCTGACATCCTCATCGCCAAGCACCGTAACGGTCCCACCAAGGACATCGTGGTGGCATTCCAGGGCCATTACTCCCGCTTTGCCAACATGGCCGGTGAAACCGGGGCGGGTGGCGGCGGCTTCTAGCCCGTTGCCCGGCCTGGGAAAGAAGTGTTGGTGATGCCCGTGTCCGCTGGCGCATCCCCTGAGCCGGGCGGTCGTTCCCGGACTGGGACAGGTAGCCCAATTTAGAAGATCAACGGCGTCGGTAGTTTCCCGGGGTTTCCGCCACGGAACAGTAAGACTTCGTCCCCGGAGTCGAGATACTGCGGCATTATCACTTTGTGCCCAGCCGACTGATGTGTGGAGGCCATGCTGAGCGCAATCGGACGCACCCAGTTCCCGGCGGCCTGAAAGTCTTCCCCCAGCCTCCGATCAGGCTGCGTACTTGGTCGACATTAAGGTTAGGGACTCCGGGATGCTGCCTCGGCGCTCTTGGCCCCTAGTTCGGTGCGGATAAATGCGCGCGTTTGGTGTTTGATACGGACCACGTCGGTGCCGTTTCCAGGGAATTCAGATTGACATTCTGGTTGGTTTGATCCAAGCCCTCACTATATGTGGACTATGCCATCTATCAGTGGCTACTTCGGTTCGCATCTACGTAGTGAAGCAATGACCAATAATGAGTGAAGCCACGCGGTCCGCACCATTTAGTGGTATTGATTGCAAACAATAAAGAATGCCGATGCACTCATTGGTAACGCCGGCACCGGCCCAATGGGCGGTCTCCTGGCCTGAAAAATTCGGCAAGGCCACTTTGATGAAGAGGAGTACAACCATGACCACAGGGTCGGCGACCAGCATCCACGGAAGTACAAGTGGGGTTGATTTGTCGGAAGAACCAGCAAACTTCGCGGGGTCGTACCGACTGAAACTCCGTGTTCTGGGAGCTTCTGTCTCAGTGGTGCTGCAGGCGGGAGTAACTCCGTATCTCTACGCGGAACTGCGGCGAGCATGGGAGCGCTGCCTCGATCTGTCTGACGAGCCGTCTTCCGGAAATAGCGCCGGGGCAGAACCGGTTCACGCAGCGGGACGGCCCTTTCGGGCCACAGTCTCATCGCGTGTTGGAACTTCCGTGGTCACCGGCCGCACATTCAGGCAATTCGCCGCGGATCTGACAAGCGCCATAACCTTGGCGGGCATCACCGCGGGCCGGGGAGAATTGGTGATGCTGCATGCCGCAGCATTGGCGGATACGGGAACCGGCCGGACAGTTGCCCTTGTAGGGCGTTCGGGCATGGGAAAGACCACCGCAACCAGACGTCTGGGGGCTACCCTGGGCTACGTCACTGATGAAACCGTTGCCGTTGATGGCGCAGGAATGATCGTTCCATATGCGAAGCCACTATCGCTGATAGTCGAAGAACTCCCCGCACCCAAGCACCAGATCGGCCCTGACGACCTCGGACTGCTGGTGGCACCTGCCTCGCCGACGCTGGCGTTGGTTGTCCTACTGGACCGAAAGCCCAATGCGTCCACACCTAAGGTCACTCCGCTTTCTCACGCGGAGGCGATCATCGAGCTCGCACCCCACACCTCGTCCCTGGGTGAAGTCCGCCAGCCAGTGAGTCGCCTCTGTGGGATCCTCGACGCGACCGGTGGCGCGGTCCGTGTGACTTACCGCGAGGCCGGAGACTTGGCGGTGGTTTTGCCCGCCCTCCTTGAACAGCCAGCCATACGTAAAACGTGGAGGTCAGTCCTGCATAGGGGCACAGAACCGTCGTCGGAAGAACATTCGCACCTCCATGGCGCCCACTCCAGGGTCCTCAAGAGGGCTGAACTCCTCGACGCCGTTGAGATTCCCTCACCAAACGGCCAGGACCCTGAACTGATCGTGATGACCGGCCAGGGCGTAGTTCGACTTTCAGGCATTGGGCCCGCCATCTGGCACGCACTGGCTACCCCTTGCGATCTAGTCGGAATCTCCGAGCGCATCGCTCCTCATATTGGACTTCCAGGTGGATATGAATCCCATTTGCTGGAGAGTGTTGAGAAGCTTCGGTCTCACGGAATTCTGCTGGATGCATGATCAGTGAGGCCTTTGAAACTTGCATAGTACATCCCAAGCAGCAAAAAATTTGGGATAAGAGCACAATGATAAGTTCCGTTTGCACCGAAATTTCCACGACAGATTTACTTCAGTCAGCTAGCGCGCTGACTGACTTGAAGGAGCAAACGATGACCTTGGATAAAGGTAAAGCAAAAAGTTCGACTATTGACCGGCGTAAAGTGGTTATCGGGACGGCGTGGAGCATTCCTGCAATTGCTATAGCCGCGGCAACTCCGGCAGTGGCTGCGTCACTCCCACCGGTGGTTGTGACGCCCGGAACCGGAACCGTCATCAGCAACTGGAAGGGCGACCACCACTACGGGAGCTTCGAAGAGGATCTGGATCAACGAGCCTACGATTTCCCGGTCACGGTAAAGGACGCCAACGGCAACCCTGTTGTAGGCGCTACGGTCACCGTCACCGTATCCGGCCAAAATGGCGACGGCGACGTCCTGGGTATCTACGCGTACCCGGCGCCGGACAACGGCGGACCAGAGTCGGATCAGAGCCGCAGTGTCACCGTCGTCACGGGTGCAGATGGTGTTGCTCTCTTTGCTGTGAGTACTCAAAACCTGGCATCCAGCGAGAGGCCTTCCACCGCAACCATGACTGTGACCGTGACCTACAACGGCACCACCACTGTGTCCGTCATCAGCGTTGTCTTGACCGAATCTGACTAGTAGCCGAAACGTTGGCTGCCCTGCCTTTGATGGGGAGGGCTTTTGCAGTTCCGCTCGTCCCGGGTGGTGGGTGTGTCCGCCCAGCCCGGGAAGGCGCACCTACGGGTTCGACGCTATTCGTCGGGCCCGTAGGTTGCGTTTCAGGGTCTTTTTGGGAGTCTTCGCTTACGTACCTGGGCTCTGCCTAGTTGCCCACTGCAACCCCGCGCTACTCCCGTTGTATCGGGGCCAGGATCACTTCGCTGTTGGCGTTGCTGCGGGCAAGGCTCGCTGCTGTCTGGTTTGGCACTCTTAGTGGCTCATGCCCGATGCCCCAATCTCAGTGGTGGAGCATGGAATCCCTCAGTGGCATAGGCCGCCTAAGGCCTGTTCACCATCGCCCGGAGGCATGCCACTGAGCGTCAGTGTGGCTGTATCCAATCTCCTGGAGTGCATTCGCCAGCTCCCCGCGTGTGGCGCATTTGAGGCCTGCAGCAGCAAGTTTCCGGCGGCCGCGGAAGAGATGGCCCCGGACGGTGGTGGTACGGAGTCCGAGCGCTGAGGCCAGCGACGAAGCTGTCAGGGCCCGGCGTTGCGCGAAGAGTTCCAAGACTTGGATTTCACGATCGGTGAGCCTGGTGCCGACTCCCGGCTTTGCCGGAAGCGTGGGGGCAGAACCAACCACCACCTCTTCAATCCGCCGTGGAATTTCCGCAGGTGTTGAGTCATCATCCAGGATGGCAACGGCACCCTCTGCGCCTAGCGCAGAGCGTTGAGCTGAGCTCACCCTTCCCAACACAATGCAGCGTCGGCCGGTCGCAGCAATAGTGCGGACCTTCAGCGGAAGAGGAACTTCGTCATCAAAAAAGGCGTCCAGCGCTATCCAGTGGGCAGCTCTGGGATGATCCCGCGAGAAGGAAGCCCAGGAACTGTAGACCTTCCCCAGCGTTGTGGCTTTTGCACTGCTTTCCCACTCAGACATGACTGCGCTGTTGAGAACTGGATTCCTGTGGATGAAGTCGACGTCAAAGGTGTATGCAACAGCTCCCATTTTGCCCCCTGATCGATGGCTAGGCCCGCGCTTTCAACGCGCCAGCTATGTGTAGATGTCGATCTGACACATGAGTAAGTTAGCCCGCTCTTTTCGCCCTATCAGTGGCCTTTCCTGTGTTGGCTAAGTGTTGTGGGGCGAGGCTCGGCGAGCGTTGTGACCTGCGCGGCACCGGGCCTACACCCCTAGTACTTTGGGAGTAGTCAGAGCACCTCAGGTCACCAGCGCTTCCATAATCAGACAGGCGGAGCAACTCCGCTTTCAGTCGGGAGTGAGTAGATGACCGAACAAGAGAGGCCACGATGCCAACCTTCCTTGCCTGTTCCGGTCATTCATGCGGGATCTCTTGCCTCACTCCTTCCGGAACCATCAGCTAGCCACATGGGATTTTTTGGTGTTGACATTGATGAATAAACCCACCCAAAGTGTGAGCAGTTCACGCCAGGTAAATGACAAGCTGGACATGCTTGAGCATGACGGCCGGGTAAGAGTCCTGCTGGTTGATTTCCTGTGCATTACGTGGGCTGTCGCGATTGCCGAGCTCCTCCGCTTCGGCCTGGAGCGACCCTCATTGGGCATAGGGTCCGTTCAGACGCCGTACCCGCTGGTTAGCGTGGTCCTCGACGTCCTGTGGTTGATTACCTTGGGGGCCCTAGGAACCCGTGGGCACCGAATCCAAGGCTTCGGCACTGAGGAGTACAGGCGGGTGACCACGGCTTCCCTGTGGCTGTTCGGAGGCATAGCCATCTTCTCGTACGTGTTCCAGCTCGACACTGCCAGAGGCTATGTGGCGGTGGCCCTGCCATTGGGCACCATCAGCCTGCTCATCGGCCGGTGGGCACTGCGGAAAGACTTGATCCTCCGGCGGAAGTCCGGCCAGCATCTGCGCCGGGTTCTTGTTGTTGGAGGGGCCCCGAGTGCTGCCCACCTTATTCAGCAACTCCGGGCCCATCCGGCTGCCGGCTACCAGCCTGTGGCCGCATACTTAACCACTCCAGATGCTTTCGACCCTTGGCCGGAAGGGCTCGACCTGCCTGTCATGGGCAAGGGCAAGGACCTGGAAGGAATATTGGCAGCGGTGGAAGCCTCCGCGGCGGACTCCGTGGCCATATCCGGCGCAGACGTTGACCCGCCCACATTGCGGCAACTTGGCTGGGCGCTAACCGCTCGCGACATCGGCATGTTCATGGCTCCTGCGCTGACCGATGTGGCAGGTCCGCGAATTCACATGCAGCCTTTGGCCGGGTTGCCCCTGATCCATGTCACCACGCCTAAGTTGGAGGGCCTGAAAGCTGTAGCCAAACGCGGGCTGGATGTCTCTGCGTCGTTGGTCATACTCACTATCCTTGCCGTCCCCATGTGCGTCGTTGCCCTTTTGGTCAAACTCGACAGCTCTGGCCCGGCAATGTTTCGGCAGACGCGTATCGGTCGGTCCGGTGAAGTCTTCAGTATGCTGAAGTTTCGATCCATGGTGACCGACGCCGAGCAACAACTGTCCCGGCTCGCCGATCTCAACGAGGGCAACGGAGTCCTTTTCAAGTTGAAAGACGATCCTCGCGTCACAAGGGTCGGCCGATTCATCCGTCGGTATTCCATTGACGAGTTGCCCCAACTCTTCAATGTCCTCATGGGCGACATGAGTTTGGTGGGTCCGCGTCCGCCGCTTCCGGTGGAAGTAGAAACCTACGACGACTTTGCCCACCGCCGGCTCTTGGTCAAACCCGGCCTTACGGGTCCATGGCAGGTTAGCGGGCGCAGCGATCTGTCCTGGGATGACTCGATTCGCCTTGACCTCTACTACGTAGAGAACTGGTCCATGTTTCAAGACATGATCTATCTCCTGCGAACCGTGAGAGCCGTCTTTGCCAAAGACGGCGCCTACTAGAAGGTTCCTCGTCGGGGGCTCGCTGCTGCGGGAGAGCATCCAGGACCGATCCCCGAGTCCGGCTCAAAAGCGATCCATTGTGTCTGTAGTGGGGATGTCACGTGGCACCTAGCGCAGTGCGTCGCTCAACGGTTTGCCATTGGCAAGAATCCAGGTGCTGGAAATCGCACCCTGGGGTGTTGTGGCTGGCATAGTCGCCTTCGGGAAGATACCGAAATCCGATGCATAGTAAACCCGTCTGGCGCTCTTCGTTACAGCGATTGCAGCTGCCTCTGGCACCGTCTCGGCGAAAGCTGCCCCGGCCGCCAGGGCAAACCCTCCGGTGGCGATCAATGCTCGCCGGCGAAAGCTGAGGGCATTCGTTCATGCCGGAGAAATCGCAAGTTTGGTCCTCACGGTTCAACCGACCCCTCGAGGCAGTACATCTAGCCCGGAGGGGCCGAACGCCGGCCTCTGGAGCCATCCTGAGATGCACGCCATCGGCTGAGGGGATCCGACGCGGTTTGTCCCTCCTGGCTTCCAGGCAAAGAATTCACCGGGTGAGCCTCAAGAGCCCTGCCGGGAGCAGACGGTGGATTGTTTTCGGGCGTCAGTGGATTGTGGCCCTGCAAGTCTTCGGCGCTTCCGTATGCTCCGTAGTAGCCATAATTGAGATCTCCGGGACCCTTGGTGGATACGCAGTTAAGAATGACGCCCAGGACGCGCCCGCGCACACGAGTAAGGTTGCCGAGGGCGCGGTACAGGGTGTCACGGGTTGTCTTACGTGCCCTTGCTACCACAAGCGTGCCGTCTGCGACTCGGGAAAGTACAGCGGCGTCAGTGACGGGGAGCAGCGGCGGCGCATCGATGAGGACCATAGCTCTCAGCGACAGTTCCCTGAGCAGATGTTCCATGGCCCGTGAGCCAAGGAGTTCGGAGGGATTCGGGGGGATGCGACCAGCTGTGAGGATCCGGAGGTGGGAATTCGGACCCCATTCCTGAAGTACGTCATCGATGGCCGCCCGGCCCGAGAGGATGTCCGTCACACCAACGTCCGGCAAGACACCAAAAACCTGATGAACTGTGGGACGGCGAAGATCCGCGTCCACAACAATGACGTCCCTGCCGGCAGCGGCTATGGTCGCCGCCAGGTTGCTGGTGACTGTGCTCTTGCCTTCGGAGGGCAAGGAACTGGTAATCAGCAGGATTCGGGGAGGGTTGTCTACATCAATGAAGTCCAGATTTGTGCGTAGTTCCCTCAAGGCTTCAGCCATGGCATGGCCGCCGGGAACCCGATGAGTTCCCGCAGTATTTTCAAGTACGCTCGACTTTTCGCTGAGCCGTTTGTCCAGAGGCAAAGTACCCACGACGGCCAGGCCAAATAGTCGCTCAATCTCGCTGGCTCCGCGAATCCTCCGGTCCAGGTGGTTTCGTGCCAGCGCGTAGCCAAGACCAATGAGCAATCCCGCGGCCAGTCCAATGCCCAGCGTTGCCGTCAAGAGCGGTGAAACGGGGGCCGATGGAAGGCTCGCCTTCGCCAAAGGGACGATCTTGGTGACGGGTTCTGTCCCGGGGCTGGCATTTCCTTTGTCCAAGTCGTAGACCTGCGCGGCCAAGGCGGTCACCCACGCATCAGCTACGTTCTGGGCTGTCTGGGGGTCGGATGACCGTGCAGTGATCCGGATTTCCACCGAATCGAGGGGGACACTCACGCTGATCGATCTAGTGATGTCCGGGGCCGATTCCTTCAAGCCCAATGACTTGATGACGCTTTCAGCTACCAGGATGGACTCGCCCACCGACTGATAGCCCTTGGCTTTGGACTTGGCGAGGCTGTCTCCCGCCAGGGACATGCCAAGGTTTTCGGCCCCCGCTGCCACCACTATTCCGCTTGACTCCGCTGAGTAGATCTTGGGCTGAAGCGCATACCACCCCAGGGATCCTCCCACCATCAACACTGTGATGAGCAGGATCCCGAGCCAATGTGAGCGGACTACGGAAAGGAGGTCATTGCCCGACATCCCTTGAGGTTTATCGTCCTGCAGCAATTGTGTGGTCCTCTCCATGCATGCCGGGTGCGTACTATTCCAAGACTTGTAGTGTCAGTCTCGGTACTGCCGTGGAGCACTGAGTACCGGATAAGCCGCGCGCCTCAGTACCTTGATCCGCCGTCGTTACCGGGGGTGTCGCAACTCGCGGCGAGGCCATGGAAAGCCAGCCCGGCCAGAAAGTTCCTGACTTGCTGGGCCACGGAAGGTTCATCTGCTCCCGAGTAGGCGCTTGCCAGCTCCATGAGAATGTCGGTTTCAGTACGTGTTCCGTCAATGAGTTCCCAAATCGCGGCCGCCGACCCCTGAAGGACGAGGGGGAAACCGAGTTCCACATTCAGCACCACCACGCGCTCTTCACCCAAGGCCGGAACTTCAGCCACGGCTTCTGCCCTGTGCCAGAACTGATTTACGTCATGGCATCCGTGGTGCTGCTGGGATTGTTCTCCGTATTCACCCCCCAATTTGTCCGTAGTTGGTGAGGGCCCCCCGCGGCCTTTGAGCATTTGCTGTACGGGCGAAGGCGCCTGACCTGCGGTAGAGCTGGCCAAGCTCTGGTAAACGTCTTCAAGCTGACTGGTGACCGCGTACATGGAGAATCGTTCCCTGGCCAGTCCGACGGCGGCTGCGGCCGCCGATGCTCTTAGCCCCGGCTCTTCGACAAAGCGGCGCATGGCTGCGGAGAGTGCCTCGACGCTTGAGTCCGAGACGATCCCCGCCCCTGACTCAGCAATGAACGGGGCGAGCCCGCAGCTGTCTGTCACGATGACGGGGACACCCACGGACATGGCTTCAAGGACGCTCATGGGAAACGGCTCGTTGACGGAGGGCAGCACATACACGGATGCTTTCCGCATACGGTCAAGCGTGCTGCCGGGCTGCAGCGGCCCTTCAATCCGGATCCAGTCTGAGGTCCCGGTATCCAGAATTTGTTGCCGCACTTTGGACTCTTCGCCTTCGTCCGGCCCCACTAAAGCCACTTCTATTTGCTTGTCAATGGTCTTGGCCAGCATGGCGGCCGCATCGACCAGCACCGTGGGCCGTTTTCGACTATGCAGCCGGGCCAGGTAGAGAAATTGAAAGGAACTATTCGCTGTATTCACTACGAAGCACCGTTCATCGCGACGTCGGCCTGAGGCACTCCGTTGACGAGCCGTTCGAGGGTTTGGTGACCGTCACCTAGAAGTTCTCCCAAGGATTTCTGTTCCTCGGGCGTCAGCCAAAAGCACCGTTGGCTGGCGCGCAGCACACGAAGGGTAAGCAGCCGGTCCAGGATCTTCGCCAGCTTCTTGTCGGATTCGTCGATCATGCCGTGTGTTTGGACCACGAAGGGTGTTCGCCGGATCAGGCAGAGGAGGGCAGCCGGAAGCATCACCAAGTCACGTGCCAGGTGAAGATGGACAACATCTGCACCTTTGAGTGCCCACCATAGGGACGGCAGCATTGTCGGTGCGCAGAGCCCGGCGAACCCGGTGCGGGGGACAATCTGGAGGGCCTTGAAAAGTCGGGTCCTTACGCCTGGACCAAAGTACGAAGGGTCCACATGCCCGCGTGCACCAGCGAATACCTGCACCTGATGACCCCGTTTGGAAAGCTCTGCCGACTGGTTTTGAGCCACCCGAACGGGCCCGCCGTATGCTCCGTCCGGACTGACCAGCGTTACTACCTGCACAATTTTCATGGGGTGTGACTCCTGCCCCTACCGGACACCAACAACGTTCGCTTGATCGCCGCGAAGTACCGGTCAACCATGACGCTCTCCCGATGTCGGTCCGCATGGGATATGGCGTCTCGCCGCCGCGCGGCAACGTCCTCCGGATTGCTGAGCAGTGCCCTCAGGTGACCGCTTAACGACGTCGGGTCCAAGGGCGTGAAGCCTATGGCTTGCTGACCGGCGGCATCAGGCAGTCCGCCATGATCCGCATAAACCACCACGCACCCGGCGGCGGCCGCCTCCAGAGCCACGGTTCCGAAAGGCTCGGGCATCCGACTCGGTATAACGACGATGGAATTCTGGTTCAGAATCCGGTTGGCCTCCTCCGGACCCTTGGAGCCAAGGAACTTTACTGCCTTGCCCAAACCGCTCTCTTCGGCGAGGGTCTCCAGTCGTTCACGTTCGGTACCATCACCCACGATTGTCAGTGTGAAGCCGTCGTTCTCGCCTACCAGATCAGCTGCTGCCTGGATGAGGAGGTCCACGCCTTTGTCTTGGCTGAGCCGGCCTAAATACACAATGCCCAACGGAGCGCGCACTTCGCCGTCGAGGACGTTGAAGAACTCATCCCGGTAGCTGTTAGGGATCACTTCAACATCACCTTTGATGTGATCCGCCAAAACCTTACTGTTTGCCACAAGGACATCGGCCCGCTCAATAATTTTGTACTTAGCTGAATACTTCAGCCGCTGAAGGCGGGACAGTTCCTGCCCCGGCATGGTCACCCACATCCTGAGGGTGACCATCCAGGGCTTGCGGATGAGTACCAGAGGCCACCACAGCGATATTGCCGGGTTGTTATGGAATACGACGTCGGCCCTGTTCACCAGCGCTAACAGTCGCCATGGTTTTGGCTTCCGGATGACTTCGTAAGGGAATGTCTTCGTCGGGTGCGCTTCTGGTGTGTTGGTGATGACTGTTACGTCGGCACCATGACGCATGAATCCACGGGCCAGAATGTCGGAAGTAATTTCAACTCCGCCGACACTCGGGTGGAACACGTGGGCCACCACTGCGATTTTCAGTGCTCGTTCGGTCTTGAGCTTAGTGACCACGAACACCACTTCCAATCTGTTGAAAGAATTGCGCTGTCCCGTCGCGAAAAGGCCCCCATCCGGAGGCTCTGGCTATCTCCAGGGCTTTGGCACTCCGCGCTTCAACCAGCCCGGGATCGTCCAGAAAACGGTGAAGTTCAGTAGCAATCTGTTCAGGTGCGAAGCGATCCACTATGGCGCCCGCTCCTAGGGCCACGAGGTCGTCAACACCGCTGCCGGCCGTGACCACCGCGGGCAGACCCTGACTGAGTCCTTCCAAAGCGGCAAGCGAACGACCCTCAACAAGACTCGGTAGCAACAGCACGTGGTGCTTGCGCATTTCCAGGAGAATTTCGCTCCTTGGCATCGTCCCGCGGTAATCCACCGTGCGGAGCATGTCTTCAAGGGCTGGAAAAGTCTCGCCGGGAAGTTGGCCAATGGCCGTGACGTGGACGGCGGAAGAGAGGGCCTTGGCCGCTGACACAACGTCAGCGATCCCTTTCATGCCTACGATGCGGCCCACAAACAAGACCTTTAGCGGACCGCGCCCGTCCCACCTCAAGGGCTTTTGCCCGGGATGGACATCAGGACAGCCATAGGGAATCTCAGTGATGTGGCTGTCAATGCCGGCCGCGCGAAGGCTCTCAGTGACCTGTGCCGACGGTGAGATCAGCCGGGTTGCCAACGCTAGCTCAAGGTCTTCCATGGCATGGACCTTGCTTCTGGATAAGTCCTGACGCGCCGTAACGGCCCATCCCGGTGCGCGGCTTTGAAGCTGACCTGCCCAGCTTCTGGTGGTAGCCCAGTGAACGTGAGGAACTTCCAGAATCGTTTCCATGCCGCGTTCCCTGGCCGCCCCGAACACTCTTGAAGCGAAGGTCGAGTATCCGTAGACGGCCGCAGGCTGATTCAGCCGGCTGAGGGCCTTGATCGCCTTGTTCTCCACCTGCCGTGCGACCCAGTGCGCGGAGAGCGGACCTGATCCTGAGCCAAGCCGTCTCAACGCCGCGGGCTGTGCGCGCAGGAGAAGGTTGCGAACAAGTTCACTGGCCGGTGTGACGTGCAGCTGCTGGCTTCCGATCATGGGAAAAAGCCGGCGTTCAACCAATGACTTTGCGGGCCGGAGCCATGACAAGGCCTCCGACTCTGTCCAACCGATGGAGGTGATGAAGGCAGATAGTTGACGGTGCTCGCTGAGCGCGGTCAGGGTTTGACGGACATTCTCGTTACCGAAGGGGTGCACAAGGACCGTTTCCACATCGGTGGCGGAAGCGTGCTGCGTGGACTCTCTCATGGCGCGTTGACGATGTCGGCGGCGATGGTGGCTATGTCATGGGGCCTGAAGACAGCAGCAATTTGCAGGTCGTTGCGGCCGCCTTCTACGTTTTCGCTGTGCAAGGCCTCTCTTTGCGAACGAGGATACATGGTGAGGTGTTGCCCCGCGGCGGCCACCACCCGCCGTCGATATCCATTGCGGATGGCCAGGGCGTTGAGCCAGATATCGTCGGCACGTGGAGCCACTTCCCGGAAAGCAGTCCCAGCCTCACGTATGGCTGACTGAAGCCTGGGAGGCAAGAGCGCGCCGGCCCCGCCCGTCAGGAAATTGGCGTGGCTGGTTGACCCGGTGGGTGCCGGGGCCCATGAGTTGTAGTCCTCCAGGGCGCATCGCGCCGCATCAGTCCTCATGCGGTGCGCACGATAGGCAGGAATTTCATGGGCATGCCCGGCGGCTCCAAGGAGGCCCTCAAGCCAACGCCGTGGGTACATTAGGTCATCGTCGGCTAAGACGAGGTCCATGCGGTCAGTGGTGAAATCACGACAATAGGGAAAGTACTTCTTGTGAGGTCCGAGGTCCTCGCAGGGAAGAATTTCCAACCCGCGGCGCTGAAGACTCCTGAGCATGGGGTACGTGGCTACCTCGAAATCCGGCTTGTCGACCCACAGAATCATCCGTGCCGGACGTACTGAACCCGCTGCGATGGACTCCAGGGCATGGGCAACGATCCCCAACCGGCGGCCATAGGAGGTCATGCTCACCACAACGTCCGCTGAACCCGTTATCTTGTGCCGGCTGAAACGGTTGCGAAGCCTGAGCATACTGATGAGCCCGGCCTTGTACGCAAGCCGGGGAACTCTCGGCAGGAGACTGTCCAAGGCAAGCTGTGGCCCTGGATTATGAGGAGACGGCATGTACGTTCTTCTTTCCTGTCAGGTGTTTGATCGTGGTGCGGACCAGTTGGAAATCCATCCGCCTGAGTCCGTAGAAGCCCCGCATTGCCATGCCGAAATGCGTCCGTAGCCAGACGATGTTCATGGTGCCGGCGACGACACTGCCGGCCAAAGTGGCCAACGCAGCTCCCATCGCACCGAGGGCGGGTACTGCCGCCAAGAGAGTGGCGGTGTTGAGCAGCGCCCCAATGACCATTCCGAAGCTGCGCAGCCCGGGCCGGCCACGAGCGCTCAGACCGGCGCCCGCGACGGAACCGGTGGTGCCCAAGGACACTGCCGCAAGAATTACCCAACACACCGGTACGGCGTCATTGAAAGCCGTACCGAAAAACGTGGGGATGGCCCAAGGAAGGACCAGGCCGATTGCGACGGCCGCCAACCCAGTGGCTGCCGCCGTCAAGCGTGAAGTCTGTTGCAGACGCCCTCCGTCGTCGCGCTGGTGGGAGTCCTCCGCATCGGAGGAAAAGACGACGTTTCGCACCGCTCCGGAGAGCAGGGCGGGGATCTCACCCAAACTGACCGCCACCGAGTAAAGTCCGAGCTGTGCAGCGTTCCCGAACGGAACCATCAGAAGCTGGTCGAGGCGCAAAAGAACCACACCTGCCAGGGAGCCCACCCACAGACGACTTCCATAGTTGAACAGCCGCACCCTTGCAGCGGTGGCATTTCTCCACCCGCGCCGATACATGATGAGGAACGGCAGAGTCACCAGGCCCTTCAATAGGGGGAAGCCCAGCATCACTATCGTCGCTGCCTGCGGGGTCAAAAGATGTGCTGCTGCCAGGGCGGACAGCGCAACAAGCCGGAGGACCGACAGGGCCAGATCAATCCTTGCCGATAGCCTCCATGCGTGGTTCCCGGCCAGGACACTGTTCGGTATTGAGGCCCAGAAGGTGGGAACGGTCAGGATCGCCGTAAGGAAGATGAGCTGCTCAATCTCCAGGTTTCCATCGGAGAGGAGAGATGCGCTTAGCGCCACAAGGGCCGCTGCTGCCAGCCCTAAGAGTGTGAGAATCCAAAAGGCCCGTCTAACTGCCCTTCGGGCGCCCCGCGCCTGCTTGGCAACATAGAAAGTGAGCGCCTCTGGAATGCCAAGTGCGCCGATTGCCACCGCGAACAGCATGGGAGCCATTCCGGCAGCTAGCTCTCCCCGGCCGGCAACACCGAGGGATTGGGCCAGAATTGGAGCCGTAGCCAGTGACATCAGTGGGGTAATTGCCGAGCCGGCTACCGCATGGAATATCCGGCTTCCATGGCTATCCGTTTGGGTAGCATCCACACTCGACAGAGGGCGTATTCGAATCCTCATCAAGCGGGTACCCGCGTTACTGGAAAACCCGATGATCCACCCGTTGGCCGCAACTCATGAGATGAAGCCCGATGGATGCCGTCCACTGCCGGCAAGGTGCGGGTGGAACGGTAGCTCGCCATGGCAAGCACGAACCAGAAAAGGTGAATGTCGATCGAGTTGCCACCGATTGAGCTGTAGCCGTTGATGGCCACGATGATCAAGGCTGCCGCCGCGGCGCCCGGCCAACTCCCACGGTCCTTGATGTCGATCTGAGCAAAAAGTAGGCAAATCATGAAAATGAAGAACGTTACTGCAGCAAGAGTTCCGAACATGAGAGCCATGATGAAGTAGCCGTTCTCAAGGCTGGAGCCCAGGGTGCCCACGCCCTTGAGGTCCCTAGCTCCCGGGTAGCCGCCAGCAAAAAAGTCCGCCGTATGTTCCCAAAACCAGTCGAACGCGGCCACTCTTAGGGCGGCCGAGCCGTTGTCGTCCTCGAACTTTCGCAGGAGCTTCTCGCCGGCCACCCCCTGGACGCTGACCAGAAGGGCTATGAGGACCACAGCGGCGAAGAGAATGCTTCGGATGACTTTTCGTCCTCCGATGATCACCAGGAAGACGAATCCGGCCACCGTAAGAATGAGGCCCATGCGACCGTAGGCTAGCGGCACAGTCACGAGGAGGACCGCCGCCAACGCAAAGCGCAGCAGCATCGACTTGATCAAGGCAAGGAGCGGCATAGTGGCAGCAAAAAGGACACCAACCTGGATGCCGTGGCCAAAGGTTCCAATAGCGGCGCCAAGCTCGGAGGTCGTCCCGCTCAGCCAGATCCTGGAGAAGTCGCTTTCCCACACCACGGGCCTGCCTGTGGCCACTTGGGCCTGCGAGAGCACGGCTTCCGCCAGTGCCAGTAGCGCAAACGTCAGAAGAAAGGCCTTGCCTGCCCTTGGCAATGAGCGGATCGAATATCGCATAAACACGAAGACGTAATACGGTGCCACCACGATGCCAAGGACGAACATCGCTGTATCCAGCAATCCCGCGCTTCCGGGGTTTCCGACGTCGGTCATCATGACCGCCGCCATGCCACCGATGGTTGCTTGGGGCAAAACCCCTGCAGAACGGATCACCCGCCCAAAGACGCTTGGGGTGAATGCCAACTGGACGAGGATAAAGCAGAGGAAGAGGTACGTCGAAGGGTGCAACCCGGGCATGACTTCGTTTTGAACCACCCCCGGAACCAGGATTCTCGCCACGATCACGGCAACCAGCACGATGTGCATGCGACGCACAAAAACGACGCTGAAAACCAGACCGAAACCCAACCAGACGATCAGCGCAGTCAATGCGGCGCTCCGTCTGCCTTGGCTTTCACGGCGGGCCATGCAGTGCCCGTCGGTGCCAGCAGGCGTGTCCCGGGCTGTAGGTTCTTCACTACCAATGCGCCGGCTCCCACCAGGCACGAAGCGCCGATTTCCACGCCGCGCAGCACTGTTGCGCGGGCTCCTATCCAGCTGCCGTCACCAACCACAATCGGAGCGTTATCGAACTCAAAAGTTGGGGAGTCGTACGAATGGCTGCCGGTGCAAATGAAGACATTTTGCGAGATGCAGCAATCGGAACCAATGGTGACAGGCTCAAGATTGAGGATCCAGGCATCGACTCCGATCCACACGTTGTCACCGATTTTCAGCTTCCACGGCCAATGGATTTTGACTCCATGGCGGACTTTTACACCTTGCCCGACGGAGGCACCAAAAGCCCTGAGGATTCGAACCCGCAATGATGACGGGCACCACCAGGTGCTGAAGACAAGATTTTGAACGGCGAACCAGGCCGCTTGCCAGAGTAGTCCGCGGCCTTTGTGGTAGCCGGCCCCGGTGAACCCGGCCAGATCCATGCGGCTCATCCTTGGTGGAGTTCCAAGGCATAGGCGTGGCCTGCGGTTGATACTGAACATGCCAGCGGCCTCGTCGTGGTGTCCATTTGTCCTCGGCATTCTGTCATTCGGATACCCCTTGATTCTTGCCAGAACGCACACCCCCTAGAGCCGGATGGCCTCACTTTCTCAGTAGTGCGGCGTGCCGCTTATCCACGGTGCAGGGGCAACCAGTCACAGGATGCTGCGCTGTCACCATCCGGTTCCGCTCTCTTGCTTTCCGGGTCCTCCGTGGTGGCGTGTGGCTATTCCGTGTTGGCGCAAAGTCCATCTGCGTATCGGGCAAGGACAGGTCAAAGCGGAGCGAAAACCAGCGTCTTCTTCCTCTACACGCAGATGCTTTCCACTGCCACACCTAATACGGGGAGGACCTCCACGGAGGGTTCGGGTTCTCTAGCGTTCTGCTATCCCCGCGGCGGGCCCCGCCACTGAGAATGGGCTCCCATTGGGGTCTAAGGGGCGCAAACCCCCTTCCACAATCGAGGGGTACCCGATTGAAAGAATGCTGAGGACAAATGGACACCACGACGAGGGCGCCGGCATGTTCACCATCGCTTATTAGCCACGTCCATGCCGTGCAACACCAACCGGTGACTCAAAGCCCGGTTATTCACACTGGCCTGGATATCCCGGCTGAGCCCCAACCCAAGGCCTACGGAAAGGGACGACGCATCGCTTTGATTGCGGGCATCGTCATGGGGCATCTTGTGACCATCTTCGGGCCGTTGCTGCTTGGCCGATGGCCCGTGGCACCCCTGTGACGCGCACATTTTCTCGGCAATGGACATCCGTTCCGGCAATGACTTTCTGCCCGAGCGGGGAGGGCTCATGAAAGCGCTGATTGTGGGTCTGAACTATGCCCCGGAACCCAGCGGAAACGCTCCGTACACCACCAAACTCTCCCAAGGGCTGGCGAGGCGCGGGGTGTCCGTCAAAGTGCTGACAGGCTACCCCCACTACCCCGAATGGAAGATCGCCGACGGCTATACCGGCCTCTCCATGGAAGAGAATTTGGCCGGCGTGCCTGTTAAGCGACTACGGTCCAGCGTCCCTAGACGACCCAACGGACTGAGCCGCCTCCTCATGGAGATTACGTTCGGAGTCCGCACCGTGCTTGAGCGTTGGGACCGCCCGGATGTGGTCCTCGTAGTCAGCCCTGCCCTTTTCTCCGCGGCTTTCGCTATTGTTCGGGCACGCATTTTTCGTGTCCCGGTTGGCATCTGGGTCCAGGACCTCTACAGCAAGGGCATGGAAGAAACGGGCGATTCGCGTTCCCCGCTGGCTTCCATCATGAAGCGCCTCGAAGCCGCGATCTTCAGCTCCGCGGACGGAGTCAGTGTGATTCACGAACGTTTCCGCGATCACGTCGTCAATGACCTGAGGGTGCCCGCCCACCGTGTCCGCGTCATTCGAAACTGGACGCACGTACAACACCACCATTCTTTTGACAGAACGGCCGCCCGCAAACGATTTGGCTGGGCGGCAACGGATTTCGTAGCACTCCACGCGGGCAATATGGGGGTCAAGCAGGGGTTGGAGAACGTCATTGATACCGCGCGCCTGGCTGGACGTAGCGGAAGCGATGTTCGTTTCGTCTTGCTGGGCAACGGTAACCAGCGGCGAACCCTCGAATCCAAAGGTGTGGGCATCGACAGGCTGCAGTTCCTGGAGCCGCTTCCGGACCGCGACTACTCCGAGGCGCTCCGATCCGCCGACGTCCTGCTGGTCAACGAGCGCCCGGGTGTCAAAGAGATGTCAGTGCCGAGCAAGCTGACGAGTTACTTCGTGACCGGTCTTCCGATTATTGCCGCCACTGAAGCAGGCAGCGCAACAGCCCACGAGTTATTGGCCGCAGGGGCCGGGATCCGGGCTGAGTGCGGATCACCCGGAGACCTGGTGGCAGCCATCGAGCGTCTCCGCAAGGACCCTGAAACCGCCAAAGACTTCGGTGCTGCAGGCCGGCAGTACAGCGACAGGGTTCTTACCGAAGAGGTGGCAGTGGAGAGCTACGTCGAGTGGTTGAGCGATCTGGCGTCGCGAAAGCGACTGCGCTGACACGGGATTTACCTCATTTATCTGTACGAAGAGAAGGAAAGACCTTGGCCAAGAAAGCGCTAATAACAGGAATTACGGGGCAGGACGGCTCTTATCTCGCCGAACTCCTGCTCTCTAAAGGCTATGAGGTGCACGGATTGATCCGCCGCTCTTCAACCTTTAATACGTCCCGGATCGACCACCTTTACGTGGATCCGCATAACAGCAAAGCACGCCTCTTCCTCCATTACGGTGACCTTTCCGATGGCGCCCGGCTGGTGACTTTACTGGCTGATATCCGTCCTGACGAGGTCTATAACCTGGGCGCCCAGTCCCATGTGCGGGTTTCTTTCGACGAACCGGAGCACACCGGCAACACCACTGGAATTGGTACAACCCGGCTTCTGGAGGCCGTGCGCATGGCCGGAATCGAAACCCGCTTCTACCAGGCATCCTCGTCCGAGATGTTCGGCGCTACCCCGCCGCCGCAGGACGAGGCCACTCCTTTTTATCCGCGTTCTCCTTATGGCGCGGCCAAGGTTTACAGCTACTGGATGACGAAGAACTACCGGGAAGCTTATGGGATGTTTGCCGTCAACGGCATCCTGTTCAACCATGAATCACCACGCCGTGGAGAGACATTCGTTACGCGCAAAATTACGCGTGCCGTGGCAGCCATCAAGGCAGGTAAACAGTCCGAGTTGTACATGGGCAACCTTCAAGCTGTTCGCGACTGGGGGTACGCCGCGGAGTACGTCGAGGGCATGTGGCGCATGCTTCAGGTAGACGAGCCCGATGACTATGTGCTGGCCACCAATGAGGGCTATACGGTCAAGGACTTTCTTGAGACCGCGTTTGAACATGCTGGTTTGAAATGGGAAGACTACGTTCGCTTTGATGAGCGTTACCTTCGTCCTACAGAGGTTGAAGCACTCATTGGCGACTACTCCAAAGCCAAGGAAAAGTTGGATTGGGAACCGACTGTCAGGACGCCGGAGCTGGCCCGCCTCATGGTGGACGCCGACATTGAAGCTTTGCAGCACGGAGGAAACCCGTGGATCGATGCCGTGGATCTGCAGTCCTGGAAGGCACTCGCCCGATGACGGCCTTTACCCCCGGACGGCTTGATCGATCCTCCCCTTTCTATGTTGCAGGGCATGGAGGCTTGGTGGGATCCGCCCTGTGGCGGAAACTTTCGGCTGAAGGCTTCACGAAGAGGATCGGGCGGACGTCCAAGGAACTGGACCTCAAGGACCGCACTGCCGTATTCGCGTTCTTTGAGAAGGAGAGGCCACGATACGTGGCCTTAGCGGCAGCCAAAGTTGGCGGCATCCTTGCGAACAAGACGTACCCGGTGGATTTCCTCACTGAGAACATTCGGATTCAAGTAAATGTCATGGATGCAGCCCTGGAATATGGGGTGGAACGGCTGCTGTTCTTGGGGTCATCCTGCATCTACCCCAAGCTGGCACCCCAGCCCCTCAAGGAAGAGTACCTACTAACAGGGCCGTTGGAGGAAACCAACGAAGCCTACGCCATAGCCAAAATCTCCGGAATAATGCACGTCCAAGCTGTACGTCGGCAGTACGGTCTACCGTGGATTTCGGCCATGCCCACCAACCTGTACGGTCCTGGAGACAACTTTTCGCCACATGGTTCCCATGTCTTACCGGCCCTTATTCGTCGGATGGACGAGGCCCGGGCTCGGGGCGATGAGTCGGTGACAAACTGGGGAACGGGCGAACCGCGCCGCGAATTTCTTCACGTCGACGATTTGGCTGCTGCCTGCCTGCACCTGCTGGAAAACTACGACGGTCCGGAACACGTCAACGTCGGTGTCGGGGCGGACCTGACCATTAAGGAGCTCGCCGGCTTGGTTGCCGCCGTCGTCGGTTATGAGGGCGCCCTTGAATGGGACGCGACGAAACCCGACGGCACGCCCCGCAAGCTGATGGACGTGGAGAAGCTGGAGGCGCTCGGATGGACCACGGGCATTTCCTTGAAGGATGGGCTCGAGTCCACCTACGCCTGGTTCAACGAGAACCGAAACGGCCTCAGGGACTAGCTTGTGAAGCCGCTTCACGTTCTGCTCGCGGCTATGAGCCCGCCAACCTCGGCAGCACCAGCACCGGTGGAAGTTCTCAGGATCACTGAGTCGATCCTGCTCTCTGCCGCAGTGGTTTCCCATGTCGCGGCGGAATGCAACATCCGGGTGCTGCTCATCAAGGGTCCAGCAGCAACCATGGTGGGGGCACGTCCCGTAAGACCATCCCTGGACTTGGACATTCTGCTCCATCGCTCGGACTTGAAGGCTCTGCTAAAGGCACTTGAGCAACAGGGGTGGGCGGCCAGAATCCCTGAAGTCTCCGAGGCGTTCCCTGATCACTCGACGACGCTCATCAACCCAGGGTGGCCCTCCGACATCGACGTCCACTGGAGGTTCCCCGGGTTTTACGAGGATGAGTCTGAGGTTTTCGAACACCTTTGGGCTGCCAGGCAAAGCATCGAGCTGGGTGGTCGTCCCGCTTGGACGCTTTCGCGCAACGATGCCCTCCTGGTAACCCTCCTGCACGCCTTGCGAAGTCCGGCAAAGGGGGTCCTCCACGACGACGTCGCATTCTGCCTCCAGGAGATAAGGCAGTCCCCGCAGGAGCACTATGACAGGGCACTGGAACTCGGGGCAATAGGACCTCTGGGACCGTTGTTTGCGGAGTTGCCGGAAACGCGGGCCTTTGACCTTGGTGAGCCGCCCTTTGATTGGGTACTTCGGACGACGGCGCAAAGGTCTGCCACTCTCCGTCTCTTCCACCTCATGGAGATTCCGTGGTCCAGGAAGCCGGCAGCGCTGTGGCAGGCCTTGGTTCCCTCCCGGGAGTCCATTAGCTGGCATGACCTGGACCTTCGCGACATGAACCATTGGCAGCAAACCTCGTTCAGGTTTCGCCGACTATGGCGGAGTTTGACCGAGGGCGTCCAGACCCTGCGGGAAGTCCGCGAAATCCGGGCCCGCATCCAGAAATAGGCGGGCCCCACCGCGCGGCCGCCCCCACAGTTTTTGATCATCGTTGTCACTCTGAAAAGCGAGAACTCATGCGAATCACCGTCATAGGCACCGGATATCTGGGTGCCACTCATGCCGCCTGTATGGCCGAACTTGGCTTTGAGGTGCTTGGTCTCGATATTGACCCCGCAAGGGTCGCGTCGCTTTCAGAGGGACTGTTGCCGTTCCATGAACCCGGCCTGCCCGAACTTCTTCGGAAGCATGTGAAGAGCGGACGCCTTCGCTTCACCACTTCTTATCAGGAAGTAGGAGCGTGGGGCGATGTTCACTTCATTGGCGTGGGAACTCCCCAGCGCCCCGGAGAAGGTGCTGCCGACATGTCATTCGTGGATGCGGCAACCATCTCCCTCGCCCGAAACATCACCAGGGACGCCCTCATTGTGGGAAAGTCGACAGTTCCGGTGGGAACCACGAGGCGGCTGAAGGCCCTTGTTCGTGACAACAAACGCCACGGCGTCACATTGAACGTTGCGTGGAATCCGGAATTCCTCAGGGAAGGCTTCGCAGTAGTAGATACTTTGACCCCGGACAGGCTGGTTATTGGTGTGGAATCGCCTGAGGACGAGTCAGTGTTGCGGCAGGTTTATGCGACCGCCCTCGGGGAAGGCGTGCCCTTGATCAGCACCGACTTTGAGACTGCAGAGCTGGTCAAGGTAGCTGCAAATGCTTTCCTCGCTACAAAAATATCCTTCATCAATGCCTTCTCTGAGGTAACAGAGGTCATTGGGGGAGATATTCGAACGCTTGCGGATGCCATTGGCCTCGACGCGCGTATCGGGCGGCGTTTCCTCAATGCCGGCATTGGGTTCGGTGGCGGATGCTTGCCTAAGGACATACGCGCACTTCAGGCACGCGCAGCTGAACTCGGCTTGGATCGAAGCATGCGATTCCTCGACGAGATGGACTGCATCAATTTGAGGCGTCGAGAGCGCGCTGTTGAGTTGGCCCGCGTGATGCTCGGTTCGATTCCGCACAGCAGGATCGCCATTCTTGGTGTTGCGTTCAAGCCCAACAGCGACGACGTCCGGGACTCACCGGCCCTGGACATCGCCAATAGGCTCTTCGACGAGGGTGCGGAGGTATCGATCTATGACCCGGCAGGCAACCTCAACGCCTCCCGGCGATCGCCTCAGCATAATTACGTACCCTCCACAGAAGATGCCGTCAGGAACGCAGATCTTATCCTTCTTCTTACCGAGTGGGACGAGTTCAAAGCCCTGACGCCGGAGGTTCTTTCCGCGCAAACGGGGACACGGAAGATCATTGACGGACGGAACATACTCAAGGTCCGGGAATGGGAAGATTCCGGCTGGTCGCTTGGTTCGCTCGGTCGCCGCTACGAGGCGAACATGGCGACAGAAGACCAACCAAAGCCGCAACTCCACATGAGTTCCGGCCCCTCCGCTTAGAGGCGGCTCTCAATCGATTGCCTCGACGGTGCCGCCGGCCGCACGGTAGCGCGGTACCGTCGGGCTACTGCTGCGCGGCTGGCCTGCGGGGGGATTCCGAGTTTTCGTCGAACCGAGGCCAGTTGGTTACGGAGAGTCGAGTCGGCAATTCCCAGTCGCTTCGCTACTTCAATCCGCGGCAGTTCCTCATCAGTGAGGAAGTAAGCATCGGCCGCCACTTCCTCAGCAGTCGTTAGGGGGACGTGATTTCGGCCGGTGGTGGGATCAAACGGCAAATGTGTTCCGTCGGCGGCGATGCTCCTGACCGCGGCAAGCAGGACGGGCAGCGTGGCTGTTTCCGGTACGTAGCCCCGTACGCCGAGATCCATCAGGCGTAGGACGCGCGAGCTGTGGAGCAGACCGCCGTAGACAAGCACCCTGTAGCTGTCATGGACCAGGTCCACCACATCGGCTTCAAGCTCCGGTAACGTTCCATCAACCACGGCCACGCGACCAGAAGAGACGGCGGGCAACGAGTTAGTGGCCCAATGGATCAGCGCCGTGAACTGCCGGTGCGTACTGACAACAAGTATCTGGGGCAACTCCGTGACTCCTGTCTTGTGGGGCAAGTGAAATAGTGGGGCGCTGAGGAAGGCTCCGGGCCGAAGCCTCAAACTTGGGATGGGTCACTGGCGCCCGATGTCAAGGGCTTGGGTGCATTCCGAATGAGATCTGCCAGTTGTTTTCGAGTGGTGGTATCGGTCTTCCGCAGAGCGTTGGAAATGTGGCTCTCCACAGTCCGGATGCTGATGCCGAATTGCTCCGCGATGTCCTGATTGCTCTGCTGCCCGGCGACGAGGGCAACTTCGATCTCCCTCATGGTCAGGGAAGAGCCGGGAGGCTCGGACCTGAAATCAAACAACGTCCCCACCACACCGAAACGGGCAACGAAATCCTTTGCTGCCCTTCTGATCTGGCTGGCAACAGCAGGCTCCCCGCTGAGCTGGCACCTCTGCTCTGCTCCGCGAAGAAGCATGGACACTTGAAACGTGTCTCCGTCCAAGACGTAGGTGTCCAGTAAATGGCGTAGTCGTGGTAGATCCATCGCTATGGCGGCATCCGCAATGGTTAGGAGCTGGTGGTGTGCTGTCATGGAGCGGTCCTCCAGAATTTTTTGGAGGAGACCCCGGACTCGCGGGCCCGGGAGCAGTCCCAGCGCGAAAAGCCCCGTGTGCATGGCTTCGTAGACATAACCACGGGCAAGTGACTTTTCGATGATGCGGCTGGCTCGCTCGTCGAAGGCTTTGGCGCTCGCGGGGCGGCTTGCGGCGAGGTCGTGCAAACCCGTGCCGAAACCAGGTAGCGCACCAATATCCACTGCGTTGGATCCCGCCGACATCCCCAAGGAAGTCGCTGGCACCGCGTCCCGAAGTGAGGAGAGGCGCAGCATGGCCACGTGCAACGGCTCCACGATAAACCCAGGCTTGCCCAAGGAAAAGGCGCGCCCCATGAGATATTCGGCTTCGTCAAACAGGCCGTGATGAAGAAGGGAAAGCGCTGCGATGTAACTCTGGCTGACGAAGGCTAACTGATCGACATTCTGCAAAGCCCTTTCCCGACACTCGAGAGCCATGACGAGGGCCGATTCTTCGCGGCCGCTGGAGAGCATTGCCATACCGCGGATAAATGACTCGAAAGGCTGGCAGCCATGTGCTCCCTCGGCGGAGTCCATAGCGCTCTGCGCCCTCTGTGGGTTGAGCTCATAGAGCTCCAGCATTCCCTTGATTATGGGGAGAATGTCGCTTTGTGGTCCGCGCCTGGGGGGATCACCTATAACCTCGTCCCGATCGCCGGGGATGCCGCTCTGTGATGCGTGAAGGAGTGCGATGACCCCTTCGGCTTCATGCCGCAGGCCCGGTTCTTTGGAAGACAGAGCCTGCATTGTCCCGATTGCGCCGGGCAGGTTCTTCTCGTGTGAGAACTGCCACCAAGCCAAAGACATACTGAACAAAAAGAGCTCTGGTAATTCACCGCCGTCGGAGTCGGTTTGGAGCAAAACTTCCTGGATTCGATGCGGGTTGGCAGGCGCTCCCCAATAGAATTTGAGGATCGCGACAGCATTGGCCAGGCTGCGATCACGTTGCCAGTTTTGGTAGCACAACTCTTCAAAGGCGTCGCGCCGCTGCTGGAAGTATCGCGTGGCGGCCGCGTGGTTGCTGCCCATTTCTCCGCGCACCTTGGAAATCGAAGCCGACAACATGTCATCTGTGGCTGCCGGAGTGGGTAGATCGCCTGGCCCTGCAATGACGTGATCAGTGACTGCGCTCTGGAGAATTCTCCGCGAGCTTAGCGTGTGGGCACGAAGGTAGTCATCCACTATCGGCGGAAAGACAGCAGCAAGTAGGGTTTCTTCCGGGCCTTGAATCACAGAGATCAACCCGTTGTATTCGAGGTTATCGAGGATGTCCTCACCCACAGTTGCCACCAATCGGTCAACAGGGCTGGGACCCAGAAGCGACAACTTGTTCAGAGCCCGGACTTCCTCCGGCCGCAGACCCTGGAGCAAGGCTTCCACGGTTCCGTTGAGATGTTCGTTCATCAGTTTGGGGCTGTTCATGCACCACTGACCGTCCTTGAGAAGGATGCGCCCGCTGAGGGCCGAGGTCTGGAGGATGCGAACCGCCAACCGCAAATTGCCGCCGGATTTGGTCAGAACAGTCGCAACTACATTCACTTCCGCCGGATGCCCAAGGGTTTCGGTGATGAGTTTGCTGATTTGGTCGTATTCCAGAGGTGCCAGGGCGACGGTGGCTTCGGGAATGCTCCCCAAATAGCCGGAGGTTCTGGGCTGAAAGGGTCGATCATTCATGGTGGTAATCAGCGGGACATTGCTCCTTCTTCGCAGCACGTCCACTACTGCCAACGACTCGCGGTCCAGGTTCTCGAGATCGTCGATCGCTATCAGGTGCGCCCCGGACCTGGCCATCTGGACCGAGAGAAGGTCCACGATGCCGAGAATTCCGATTGTCCTGGAACGAAGATCCAAGCCCAGGGAAAGTACGCCGGCAAAAGGCACGGCAGCAAGCGCTGGAGCAGCGAACATGGTGTAAACAGTGGCGCCGTCTTCCTCCAGTTTCGCAACGACTCTCTTAAGGAGACTGGTTCGGCCACTGCCGGGTGCCCCGACGATTCTCACACCCAGACCTTTGGCAACGTAGTCCAGGACACATTTCATCTTCCGTGTATGCAACTGCTGACCCCTTATGGAGGCGGCTGTTCGACCACGTGACGCCGCCAAAAAGCCGTGCCTCTACTTGACAACTTCCAAGTGGGCCAAGGACTTGATTCGTGTCGAGGAACGGTTGGGGCCTTAGTACATTTGCACGGCAGTCATAGGCACGACGAAGGCGCCCCGGTACTTAGGCCTTGGCATTGGGGGAGAAGGAATGCCTGCCCTAGCTTCCAGCGCGGTTCTGCAGATGGTCCGGCAGCCGGTTTCCCGGGGCCCGGCCACGGATTTCCAGCAGTTCGCGGGCATGTGCATGCAACTTCTTGTCCTCGTCAGACACTGGTTCCCAGGCGGGGACGGGAACGGCCGTCCCCGTTTCGTCGCGCGCCACCATCACCGTGAGGCAATAGGTGGTGAGGTTCATGACCTTGGTTTTAGGGTCACCCGAGCGGACGTGAACCGCGATGTGCATACCCTTGGCGCCGGTGTAGACGAGGCGTGCCTCCACTTCTACGACGTGTCCGATCAGCAAGGGCCGGTAGAAGCGGACACCGCCGGAGAACACCGCCACGGTGTCCATGCCGCAGTAGCGGGAGGCGCACACGTAGGCGGCTTCGTCGATCCACTTCATCACGATGCCACCGTGGACCTTGCCGCCCCAGTTCACATCAGTGGGGGACGCCATGAACCGTAGGACGACGCGCTCGGCGGTCCCGGCGTCGGTATATTCCTGGGCGTTCATCGCGTTGACGATCTGTTCACGGACCTCAATGCGGGCCAGGGCGTGATCGCGCTGCTCGATCTCCGCAGCCGTTGACGGTTCATATTGCGGGACGGGAATCGGCTTGCCGTCCGGACCGACGGCAACGAAGATGACCATGCACTGGCTGTGCATGGTCTCCGGGCCGCCTTTGGGATCCCGTGAGCTGACAACGGTGTGAATGTGCATGGAGGAGCGCCCGGTGTAAACGATGGTGGAGGTTACTTCCACCATGTCGCCGCTGTTGACCGGATCCGTGAAGTGGATATTTCCCACGTAAGCCGTAACGCAATAGGCCTTGGCCCAGCCAACGGCTGCCGCGTACGCTGCTTTGTCCACCCACTCAAGGACGGTGCCGGCGTCGACGGACCCGCTGTGTCCGACGTCCATGGGAGCCGCGAGGAAGCGGAGGGTCACTGAGTTGGCGGCGTCATCGCTCATGCTTGGAATCTTACTGTCGCCAGGTTTCTGTTACGTGACGAAGTCCAAAGGCGGCGGTGTGCCTACCCGCGCTGGATGCCGAGGGTGGCGATGAGATCCTCATGGAGTTCGAACCAGACCCGGTGGAAGGAGTCGCGGTCGGTGGCCGTGAGCCACGCTGTGTCCTGGACAGCGAGCTTGAGTGCGCGCAACAGACGCTGGGAGTAGCCCTCAAAGCGAGGAAGCACGCCGGATAACTGCGCTTCGAGTGGACGCCACGACGCCAAGGCGCCTATCAGGACATCCATGGCCTCTTCACCGGGCGACGTTTGCAGTTGGACGGCGCTGCAGGCCTCCACGACGCCGGTGTTGATGTCCGCGAAATCGGCGTGGACAGCCATCACCGCGTCCCGTGCGCGCGCACGGTCCAGTTCCTCCGCCAGCAACCGCTCGTTTTCGCTTCTCCCGAGATTGGACAACGACCAACCGCTGACCCCAGCGAAAGTACTGTGCGAAACGAAGCCGTTCACCCCGGCGTCGATGAGCTGGAACTCCACCACCGCGGGGTCTTGCGAGAAGCGGGCCGCCACCGACTGTGTGTCAGCGAAACCAAGGAGGCGGACAGCGTGCAAGGTGAGGTGCGTCATTTTCCGTCCATCAGGCTGACTGTCCCCTGGGCTCCGTCGATGGCCAACGGTTCTCCATCGGCAAGCAGGTCCAGCGCATCCCGGACGCCCAGTACGGCAGGTATCCCAAACTCCCGGGCGACGATCGCAGCGTGTGACAACATTCCGCCGGTTTCCGTGACCACCGCTGATGCCATTCCGAAGAGAGGCGTCCAGGCGGGGTCGGTGGTGCGGCACACCAGAACATCGCCGGACTGGAAGCGGCCGAACTCGTCGGGACCGTGGATGAG
The DNA here is from genome assembly GCF_006964045.1 of Arthrobacter sp. TS-15. Lineage (NCBI taxonomy): Bacteria > Bacillati > Actinomycetota > Actinomycetes > Micrococcales > Micrococcaceae > Arthrobacter > Arthrobacter sp. TS-15. The sequence goes on from NZ_SDXQ01000010.1 coordinate 43,925, forward strand.
CCGGGCAGCGCCGAGGGCTCTACCAGTGCTGGCGCCGACTCCGGTAAGAATGGTCATCATTTGGCTATTTCTACCACTGAAAAGCATTTATCGACGATAAGCACTGCCCCGGCACCAGCAGGCGCCGGGGCAGTGCCCATCTCAGTAAAAGGACTCACTGACCTCCCGTATATGCAATATTCGGCATAGAAGGAGCGTCCATGCCCACACCGATATAGAAGCCCGGATGCGGCGGCTGGTTGTAAGCGATATTCTCGCGGGCAACCGAGAGCCGGTACACAGGATCGTGCATCAGGGTGCGGAGCCGGACGTCGGTACCAGACGTGGTGGTGTAGATCCGAAGTTCCGTGCTGTCCGCAGAACGCCAGGCAATTTCTTCCCGCCAATCGCCCAGCAGATCGGCCTGGATAGCCGGGGTGCCCTTGGTGCTGTTGTTGGTCCGCGCGCCGGTGGCCGTCAGCAGGCGATCGCTGTTTTGGGTGTTCCAGTTCCACTTGCTGATGCTCGGGGTGCCGCTGGTGCTTGCGACGTCCCAGTCGTGGTCCACGATTTCCCGGAGCAGATCGCCGTCCCACCACGCCAGGAAGTTGGCCGCCGGGATACTGGTGGAAATCAGCTCACCCTTGGCCGAGCGCAGTTCGCCTACCGGGGAGTTCCACGCAGCGTCGCCGCCGACCGCCCACCCTTCAGCACCCAGGTAGCGCGGGTCGATATCTCCGGAGGCTCCACGGCCGGTATCCCTGGCCGCGGGGATGCTCCAGAGCACTTCACCCGTGGCGGAGTCGCGGAAGGTGGCTCCAAGGTTCCCGCTGGATGCCATGTCTTCGTGGACTGCAAAGGTTTCCAGGCCCGGACGGGATGGATCCAGGTCGCTGGTGTGGATGGCATCTCCATGGCCCAGGCCCGTGGTGTAGAGCGGCTGGCCATTGTCATCGATGGTCATGGAGCCGAAGATGAACTCGTCCTTGCCATCGGCATCCACATCAGCCACGGACAGGTTGTGGTTGCCCATACTCCGGTACTGATCGCCGGAAACGTTGGAGTCGAACACCCAGCGCTTCACGATTTTGCCGCCCACCAGGTCGTAGGTGGCCAGGACTGCGCGGGTGTAGTAACCGCGGCTGAACATCATGGACGGGTGCTCGCCGTCGAGGTAGGCGACGGCGCCCAGGAAGCGGTCCACGCGGTTGCCGTACGTGTCACCCCAGGCGCCCACGTCACCGCGCGGCGGGTCATACGCCACGGTGTCCATGATGGTGCCCGTCTGCCCATGGAAGACCGTCAGGAATTCCGGACCGGTAAGGACGTAACCGCTGCTGTTCCGGTGATCTGCGTTGGCATTGCCGATCACGGTACCAGCAGCGTCCCGGGTCCCGTCGGCGGTCTTCATGGCCACTTCAGCCTTGCCGTCGCCGTCGAAGTCGTAGGCCAGGAGTTGGGTGTAGTGCGCGCCGGCACGGATGTTCTGGCCGAGGTTGATGCGCCAGAGCTTGGTGCCATCCATGGTGTAGGCGTCCACGTAAACGGTGCCCGTGTACCCGGCCTGCGAGTTGTCCTTGGAGTTGGACGGAGACCACATTTGGATGATCTCGTACCGGCCGTCACCGTCAAGGTCGGCAACTGTGGCGTCACCGGCCGAGTAGCTGTAAGGCTGCCCGTCCTTGGTGTAATCGTCGGCTGGCTTATCCAGTTTGATGGCCAGGTAGTCCTGCGCCAGGGGGCTGAATTCCTTGGTCTCCTTTTCGCCGCTGTTTCCACCGCCGGCTACTTTGATCACGTACTTCGAGGCCGCGGTTCCGGTGGTGTCCAGGTAACTGGTGCTGTTGGTGACGGGTGAGGACGTGATCTTCTTGCCGTCACGGAAAACGTCGAAGCCGATCTTGTCTTCATCGAGGCCGAGCATGCGCCAGCCGATCCGGATGCCCTCCGCCGTGGGTATCGCGACAGGTGCCCGGTCCAGCTTCTCCATCTGGCGGTCCAGAACCACCACGTCGTCGGTGCCGACGGTTTCAGACGGAGCCGATTCCCCGCCGGCGTTCAGGGCCGTCACCCGGTAGTAGTACTTGATGGTGGTCAGGACGGTGGTGTCGGTGAACTTCTTGTCGTCGGCTTTACCTACGTAGGTGAATGCCCCGTCAGCTGCCGTCGAGCGATAGACGAGGTACGCCGTCGAGCCCTTAACCTCGCCCCACTGAAGCGAAACGCTGGTCTTTTCCACCTTCTTGGTTTTCAGCTTCCCCGGTGCGGCGGGCGCTGCAGTTCCGGGGTCGATCAGCGGTACGTCCAAAGTGTTGGACGGGACGGACTCCAGGCCTGTGCGGTCTAGGGCAGTGACGTAGTACTTGTAGGGCAGTCCCGCTGTGGCGGTGGTGTCCGAAAACGCGGGGTCGGCGACGTTCTCTGCAATCAGCTGCGCGGACGTCTCGAAGGGTGCCTGACGGAAGACGCGGTAGCTGGCGGCGTCGCCAACAGCATCCCAGGAAAGTCCGACGACGGGCGGCTGGGCGGCTGCGTCAACGGACGTGGTTTTGAGGTTAGTGGGGCCAACCAGCAGCGGGGTTACTTCGAGCCCGTTGAGGCGCTGGCCGGAACCACTGATGCTCAGGTTGAGTTGACCGTCGGTTACCAGGACCTCGTTGATGACCTTGGTGGCGGACGCGGCTTTGCCGGAGGTGACGGTGCCGAAGCCCTTGCCTTCCACGGCGATGTCAGTCCGCGTGGAGCCGATCCAGTCGCTGTGGTACGTCTTCAGGGCGTACGTGCCGTTGGGGACGTCCAGCTGAAATTCGAAGCTGGCGCCGCTGAGGACGAAGTCCCGGAGCAGGTTGGTGGTGGTTGCGCCGCGGTCGCGATCGCTGAGGACCGTGATGTCCTTGAAGCCATAACCGCGCTCGGCAGAGTACGCCATGGTGCGGTTGACCTCGGTGTAACCGGCCTCCACCGGCGCGCCGACTGGTCCGAAGTCGAACTTGTACGTGGCCTGCTTGGTGGTCAAGGCCAACGCATCGCTGTACTCGGACAGTCCTTTGCCGTTCATTGCTGCCACGCGGACGGTGTAGGCGGTGCCTTCGGCGAGGCCGTTCAGGTTGGTGGTGGGAATGGTGGAGGTGGTGGCCAGCTTGTAGGCGCTGTCCGGTTCAGTGGACAGTTTGCGGTAGATCTTGTAAATGTCCGCTCCCTCTACCTGCTGCCATTTGAGCAGGGCGCCGGCGTTGGAGACGCTGCCGGCAACCAGGCCTTGCGGCTTGGCAGGAACGTTCGACGGCGGCGTGACCTCCTGGACGCGCGACGCCAGCGGAACGTTGAGCTGCTTCATGCCGCCGGCGAGCAGGCGGGCAATCTGGATGGCGCCGTATTCCTGGAAGTGGGTGTCGTCAGCGGTGCCGCTCGGACGCCCGGGGTACACACCGGCGTCGACATGGAGGAAGACCGACTTGGCTTCTTCCGGTCCGATTTGGTCGTAGTAGCCGCGGCTGAGGGCGGACAGATCCACCAGTGCCACGTTCTCTTCTGCCGCGAGTTCCTTCATCTTGTCCACGTACTCCGGGAAGCTGACGCGGAACTTGCCGGTGGCGGCGTCGAAGTCCCGGCGCCCCACTGGGGTCACCAGGATGGGGGTGGCGCCACGTTGGCGGGCACCGTTGACGTAAGTGCGCAGGTATTCCTTGTAGTCTGCCGGGGACGCGTAGCGGTCGTCGACGCCGATGGTTGCGTCATTGTGGCCGAACTGGACCATGAGGTAATCGCCGGGGTTGATGACGCGGAGGATCTCGTCAAGGCGGCCCTGGCTGATGAAGTTCTTGGAGCTACGGCCGCCGATCGCGTGGTTGTATACGGGGACTTTGTCGTCCAGGTAGCGGTCGATCATTTGGCCCCACCCCGCCTGGGGTGCGTAGCCGGGGTCGTACGTCTGCACGGTGGAGTCGCCGGCCAAATAAACACCCGGGTCCGTTGTTGCCGTGCGGGGAGCGCGGGCTGCGATGACCAGCGAGTTGATCTTGGCGGCGGTTCCGGTGATGTCCAGATTGAGTTGACCGTCCACCAAGGAGATGGGGAATTCCATTTCCAGGAACTGGCCGGCCGGCTTGTCGGTGGCCTGCACTTTGGCCATTTTCTCGGCAGTGATAGCGATGTTGGTGGCTTCCGCTGCGTCGCCTGCAATGAGCTTCACGGTGTAGTCGCCATTGGGAAGGTCTACCTGGAAGGAGCTTCCATGGGCTTGGACGAAGTCGCTGCGCAAGGCGTCTGGGGTGCCCCTGTCAGTCCCGGAGGTGACGGCGGTGTCCGTGAAACCGAACTTCGTGGTGGGGCTATAGGCGCTGCCTGCGTTCACTTGCGTGTATCCGTCGGCCACGGCGCCGGGGCCAAAGTCGAACTTGAACCCGCTTCCGGCTGGGGGGAGCGGCGTTTGGGCATGCGCTGCAGGGAGCCCTGTAAAGGCGAGGGCAGCCGAGGCGACGGCGGCAGTCAGGGCGGTTGCGCCTGTTCTGACCGCGCGTTGAGGGGGGTGTTTCACCGAACATCTCCTTTGATGACGCGTGGGGGTGAGTACCGGCCACACTGTCGGACTTTGTATCGTTTCATCAACCCGGGAGGCGCATCCATGGTGGTGTGGCGGAGGGGAGGCCGCCGGCTGAGGGATGAGAGTGGAGCAGCTGGAAAACGCTTGCCCGGTGGGACATGTTTACCAGTGTTTGAAATCACGAGTCAAGGAATTGACGGGAGTATTTGTTGTTTTGTGTTCATTGTCGTGAAGTGTGACAGCGTCACCCCAGCATCGATTTGCTCTATAAATGAGAATCAATATCATTAACTCATGCCTCATCACCCCACCTTCATGTCCCCTGTCCTAGCCCCGCGCAACCGCCGCCTCCGCGCCCTGCCGATCGCCGCCGTCGGACTTTCTGCTCTGTTGCTGGCGTCCTGCGCCACTCCCGGCGGCTCGGTGGGCAAGGCGGTCGATGCAACGCCCTCGGCCGCCTCCACTCCCAGTGCGAAGGAGGCCGGCGCCCCCACTCCGCGGCTCGTCTATACCCACGACGCCGGCATTGCGGTACTGGACGCGGCCTCGCTTGAGCAGGTGGGAAGTGCGGAAATGTCCGGTTTCAATCGCCTGAATCCGGCCGGCGACGGCCGACACGTCTTCGTGTCCACCGGCGACTCCTTCCGCCTCTTCGACGCCGGCGCCTGGACCGAGCCGCATGGAGATCACAGCCACCACTACGTAGCTGAGCCCACGTTGACTGAGTTGGCTTTTGCGGCGGACAAGGCCGGTCACGTGGTACTGCATGGCGGCAAGACCGTGCTGTTCAACGATGGTTCCGGCAAGGTGGAGAGCTTCGAAACATCCGCGCTGGCCGCTGCCGTGGAGGATGGAAAGCTTCCTTCGACCGACGTCTACACCACGCCCGAGGCCCATCACGGTGTGGCAGTGGAGCTCGAAGACGGCAAGTTGCTGGTGACCCTCGGCAATGAGGAGGGCCGTTCCGGAATCGCCGTCCTCTCCGAAGGCAAAGGCCAGGACCGCAAGGAAGTACTGCGCAACGAAGAATGCCCCGGCGTTCACGGCGAGGCAGTAGCCGCAGGCGAGGCCGTAGTGGTCGGATGCGAAAACGGAATGCTGATTTACAAGGACGGCGCCATCACCAAGGTGGCCAGCCCTGACGCCTACGGGCGGATGGGGAACCAGGCGGGTTCAGAAAAGTCGCCCGTCATTCTCGGTGACTACAAAGTGGATAAGGCCGCCGAGCTCGAGCGGCCTACCCGGATCTCGCTGGTCAACACCGAAGCCGCCACGTTGAAGCTGGTGGACACCGGGGCCAGCTACTCCTTCCGTTCGTTGGGTCGCGGACCTTCGGGTGAAGCGCTGGTGCTCGGCACTGACGGTGGATTGCGCGTTATTGATCCAATCTCCGGCGAGATCACGTCCACCATTCCCGTTGTCGGCGCGTGGGAAGAGTCCACCACGTGGCAGGACCCGCGGCCCACGCTCTTCGTTCAAGGCTCGACGGCGTTCGTCACCGAACCGGCCACCAGCACCATTCACGCGGTGGACCTGAAGGCGGGCAAAGTGAAGAAGTCGGCCCAGCTGGAGCATGTGCCGAACGAGCTGACGGGCGTCAAGGGCTAGAACTGCGGCCGTATGGTTT
>NZ_SDXQ01000011.1:0-1310 GCF_006964045.1 Arthrobacter sp. TS-15
TGCGGCCGTATGGTTTTCTGAGACAGGTTGATGGGAGATCGACTTCAGAATGACTGGTCCTAGAAGAAAATATGATGCGGCTTTCCGTGAGGAAGCTGTGCAGCTGGTGTTGTCCTCGGATCGTTCAGTGAAGCAAGTCGCTGACGAGCTCGGGGTGAAGGAGAGCACGTTGGGGAACTGGCTTCATCGGCACCGGGGAAAACATCAGGACGGTCCTGCTCTAGAGCCTGTGGACCCGGGCCCGGTGTCCTGGGATGAACACCGGAAGGCCTTGGCTGAGAACGAGAGATTGAAGGCCGAGGTCGAGTTCTTGGGAAAAGTCAGCGCCTTCTTTGCCGCGAAGCAAAAGTAGAGGACTTCTACGAGTTCATCGAAGCGGAGAAGGCCAACCATTCCGTGGCCTGGCTATGCCGGGCGTTGAAGGTTTCCAGGGCCTCGTTCTACCGATGGCGCAACCCGGCCGGGCCATCCCCGCGGGCAGTACGGCATCAGGATCTCGCCGCCGCGGTTACCGAGCTGTATAAGGAGGAGAAGGGCCGTGCCGGCCGGGACCAACTGACCCTGCTTTTGAACGAGAAGGGAGTGCGGGTCTCGGCCCCCACTGTCGGGGCGATCATGCGTGAGCACGGGCTGCGGGCCGTCCGCACCCAGGCCTGGAAGGCAACTACCGTCCAGGATCCGCAGGCCAAAACAGCCCACATCGAGAACCACATGCTCGATGCAGAGGGCAAGCGGGACTTCACCTCAACAGTGCCCGGAACCCGCCTGGTCGGTGACATCACCTACCTGCGCACGGGTGAGGGCTGGCTCTACCTGGCTACGGTGATCGATCTTTTCTCCGGCATGGTCATCGGCTGGTCCATGGCCGGGCACATGCGCGCGAGCCTGTGCACCGCGGCGCTGCAAATGGCCCGCAACCACGGCCACCTGACCGGGGCCTCGGTGGTGTTCCATTCGGACCGGGGCACCCAATACACCTCGGATGAATTCCAGAAATGGTGCGGCGATAACTCGGTGACGCAGTCCATGGGGAAAGTCGGGGTCTGCTGGGACAACGCCGTCGCGGAGAACTTCTTCTCCCACCTCAAAACCGAGTTCTACCACCACCAACGCTACGGCTCCCGACTCGCCGCCCGAACCGGTGTCATGGAATACATCGAGGGCTGGTACAACCGCCGCCGGCCCAACCGCCGAGCCGGCGGCATACCACCAGCCAAAGCCCACACCAACTACCAAACCCGCGCCCAGCAACCCCTGGCCGCCTAACCAAAAACAACAACGAGACCTGTCTCAAAAACTTGACGACCGCA
>NZ_SDXQ01000012.1:0-97556 GCF_006964045.1 Arthrobacter sp. TS-15
GGAGCAGTTCATTATGTGAGAGAGCGTCGGGGGGTGGGGTGTCGGGTGGTGGGGTGACTAGGCCAGGACGCGGAGCTTGGAGCCGGAGCGGCCGAACAGGGCGGCGTCGGCGGAGATCCTGCCGGCACCTGCCAGAGCGAGGGCCGAGGCAGCGCCCGCAAAGAGCAGAACCAGTTCGTATCCGCCGTTACCAACAAAGACGCCGGCCGGGGCGTGCACCAGGAACAGTGCTCCGAGCATGTTGACGGCCAGGAGCGCGGCGAACACGCGGGTCAGGAAGCCAATGATCAGCGCGATGCCGCCCACCAACTCAAGGGTTGCCACGACTGGGGCTACTGCGGAAGCGCCTGGCACGCCCATCTGGGCGAACGATGCCTGTGTGCCGGCGATGGTGAATTCGTTGAACTTCTGCCAACCGTGCGCGGCGAAGAGAAATCCTGCAATGACGCGCAGGATGGTCAGGGCTGTGGTGGTCAAGCTGGTCTTGTTCATACCGTCAACCCTTCCGAAAAAAGGTTGAAGTGTCAACTAATTGAGGCTTTTTATGACCAAAGCCTCAGCTGCCCGGCGTGAGCCCCCGCCTCTGGCGCGGTTTCGCCTGAAGCCACGGCTGCAGCAGCCGGGTGGTGATCGGTAGGAAGATGTACGTCATCAGCGGCGTGAGGATCACGATGTTAAGGAGCACCGCGAACACCAGCGGCCAATCCTGCGTCAAGGGGTGCAGCAGGAAATTGGCCAACAGGCTGAGCGGGAAAAACGGCAGAAAGATGCTGATGGCCTGCTTCCAACGCGGAGGAACCACAGTTTCGGGCACAACCACGGAGACGTCGCCGGGACGAGAGAACCAGCCCTCAATCCCCGTGTGCCGCTCCACGCGGGTGGTCTCCATCATGTCCCTGGCGCTGTCGATCCACCAGCGGCGTTCCTCGGAGTCCTCCCACCCCTGCAACGAATCGGCATCGGCGAAACGGTAAAGCATGTGCCACTCCGTGGAATCCACCCCATTGCGCACCCAGCCCGACCCCAGATATCCGGGCCATTCACGGGCCAGCTCCTGCCCGGCGTGGGCCCAGGCATTGGCTTGCCGGGTATAGCCCGGGAGGATAGTGCGGGCTACGGAAACGGTGACGGGATGCTCATGTGACACGGCCCAAATGTACCCGGCCAGCGGCGGACTAGGCTTGTTTAGTGCCTCAAACCACAACCGCTCCCACCCGCTCCAACGCCCGCGAGATCCTGCGCCTGGCCGTCCCCGCCTTCGGTGCGCTCATTGCCGAGCCGCTGTTCCTGCTGGCTGACTCCGCCATAGTGGGGCACCTGGGCGTCGACCAGCTGGCAGGTGTCGGCCTCGCATCCACCATCCTGCACACCGCCGTAGGGCTCATGGTCTTCCTGGCGTATTCAACGACGCCGGCGGTGGCCCGGGCGATCGGCGACGGCAAATTGGGGAAGGCATTGGCAGCAGGGCGCGACGGCGTGTGGCTGGCACTGCTGCTGGGGCTGGCGCTCGCCGTGGTTGGTTTTATTGCGGCCGAGCCGCTGGTTGGCTCCATGGGAGCCACTGGAGAGGTTCGCCAGTTCGCCGTCGATTATCTGCGATGGTCCATGCCTGGCCTGGCCGCGATGCTCCTCATCTTCGCCGGTACCGGCGTGCTCCGTGGATTGCAGGACACCCGGACACCGCTGGTGGTGGCTACCGCAGGCTTCGCGGTGAACATCGTCCTCAACGTGTTCTTCGTGTACGGACTGAATATGTCCGTGGCTGGCTCCGCGATCGGCACGAGCATCGCACAATGGGCCATGGCCGCCGTGTACTTGGTGATGGTCAGCCGGAACGCGCGGCAACACGGGGTGACCCTTAGGCCCAACTGGCATGGCGTCCGGGCCATGACCAAGGTGGGTTCGTGGCTCATGCTGCGTACGCTGAGTCTCCGCCTGGCCATCCTCGCAACTGTCCTGGTGGTGACGGCCCAGGGCGCAGTGAACCTGGCGGCACACCAGTTGGCCATGACCATTTTCTCCTTCCTCGCCTTCGCCTTGGATGCCCTGGCGATCGCCGCACAGGCCCTGATCGGCAAGGAACTGGGCGCCCGGAACGCCCAACGCGTCCGTGAACTCACCCGCACCATGATCCGCTGGGGCCTCGGGTTCGGTGTGATCACCGGCGCACTCCTGGCCCTTGCGGCTCCGTGGGCCGGATACCTCTTCACGTCCGACGCCGGCGTTCGCTCCGCCCTCACCGTCGCCCTGTGGGTCCTAGCGGTGGGACAACCGCTTGCAGGTTACGTCTTCGTCCTTGACGGAGTGCTCATCGGTGCTGGCGACGCGCGCTATTTGGCGATTGCCGGCGTCGTAAATCTGGTGGTCTATTTGCCGTTGCTGGTGGCGATTCACCAGATAAAGCCCGACGGCGAGGCGGGGCTCCTTTGGTTGTGGGCCGCGTTTGCGCTGGGCTACATGCTGGCCCGCGGCGTGACTTTGGGGCTGCGCGCGCGGACCGATCGGTGGATGGTGCTGGGTTCGCACTAAACTGGACGGGTGACTCTCCCTGCGACTCCTGCCCAGACTCCATCTGCCACCGAGGCCGGACTCTGGAAACCCGTGCTCATCCGTGCGACGGTTGCCCTGGTGTTCGGCGCAGTGACCATCTTCTGGGCTGCTCCATCGGTGCACGTCCTGGCCTGGGCCGTGGGGCTGTATTTGTTGGCGACCGCAGCGGCAGTGTGGATGTCCCGCGCTTTGCCGGTTGCCGTTCCGTTGGTAGTTGCGCTGGGAGGTGTTGGCGCTTTGGTCACACAGTCTGACGCGGGCGTGGCGCTGTCGGCCATGCTGGCGCTGCTGGTGCTGGGACTCCTGGAGTTCGTCCATGGCCTCCGGAAGCGGGATGCGTTGGCGCGCGACTGGGTTGTGTCCGGTGTCATTGCCGTGGGCACTGCGGTGCTGCTGCCGTTCTTCACGTCACTGGGCGCCCATGCGCTGTTGGGCGTAGCTGGCGGCGGGGCCATCATTTCCGGTGTGTTGTGGATTCTCTCCGGGCTGACGCTGCGGCACGAAGCCAAGACCGCTGCGGGCGGATCGGCCCGGGCTGCTGCTCCCGGCGCTTCGCCCGAGGCCGTAAACTAGTAGCTGGACGTTCTACTCGTTGTAGAACTTTTGCTGACCGGCGGGGACTAACCGCCATCATTGGAGGAATGACCGTGGCAGACCAGACGCAGGGAGAACCGCGCAAGATGCGGACCTCGGTCAAGGGACCCCTCATGTTCTCCGCATTCTTTGCAGTGCTGGCCTTCGTTGCCGTGCTGATCTTCGCGTCCGGCGGCAGCGCAAAGGCCCCGCGGTTCGACCTCGCCTTCACAGGCGCAGGCATCGCGTTCATCGTGAGCCTCGTCGTGGCAGCCATGCTCTCCATGAGCCACAAAGAGAACGCCGACCACCTCGGCAAGGGTTCCGGCGTCAACCTCAGCTCCAAGCGTCCCGGCCACGGCGGCCCGGCTGCTCCGGGCGACGGGCCTGAAACGCCCGACGCCGGCCGCTAACCTTCCGCCGCTTCCTCACCACGGGTGGGCCGCGCCTTACGGGGCTGGGTGACCACCACTATGAGCACCGCTGTGCCGACGAGTGCCAGTGCCCACCAAGGGAATCCCGGGTCCATAGCTTGACTGGGAAGTGCGTGGGCGGATCCGGCGGCTGGGGCGTCAACCCGCTCGCCACGCACCAGGAGTCTGTGGCTGTTGACCCCTGTGGGCGTGCATGTCACCAGAGTGACGTAATCCTTGTCCTGGACTTTGCGGAGATCGTCCGTTTCCTCCGGCAGTACGGTCTTGATCTGATCGACCTTGTAATAGAACGATTCGCCAAGCACCGTTACGGAGAAGACATCGCCTTGGCGTACTTGGTCCAGGTCATCGAAGAGCGTCGCGTTAACGAAGCCTGAGTGGGCAGTCAGCACGCTGTGGGTCCCCGTTCCGCCAACCGGCAGGCCGGAACCGAAAAGATGCCCGGCACCTTTGGACAGCGTTTCATCATCGGTGCCGTGAAAGATGGGCAGGTCCGAGTGGATGGAGGGGATGCTGATGCGTCCCATCATTCCGCCGGGTCCGACGTCGAGTATTTTTTTGTAAGCGTCCGAGCCGGCCCCGACAACGGTTTTCTCGCCTCGGTTGTTCAACGAGTACGGGTCGCGAAGCGGCCCGGATGGCAGCTCCTTGTTGAACTGCCGGGCCTCGTCCAGAAGTGTTTTTTGGGCCGACGGAGAGAGATTCTCCACGGTGTCCACATAGCCACTGATCTCTGTGGCATGAACCCGGTCGGAGAACCATGCGGCGGCGGTGGGGTACAGCATCACTCCAACGCCCAGGATGGCGACGACGACGATGATGATGCGTTGGACGCTCCATCCGGCGCGGATGTTTCGCTGGGGCCGCAGCTTGGAGTCTTGGTGCTTTGACATGAGAGTCCTGGGGGATTTGTGCTCTGGGGGAGCAAAGCGGGGAAGAGCGCGTGTTCGGCGATCTTCCCCGCTTTGGTGTTCAGGTTGCGAACCCTTGCAGGTTGGCGGTGACTAGCTGTTGGTGCTGCGGCGTGAACGGACCAACAGGAGTCCGGCGCCGGTTACCAGGAGTGCGCCTGCTGCGTACAACAGGCCGGTTCCCACACCACCGGTGAGCGGCAATTCGAAGCCACCGTTGGAGGGGATGTTCTTGACCTCCAGGTCAACACCCACCGTGGTGCTGGCCGAGTTGATCAGGAAGGAGATCGGCTCTGCGAGCAGCTCGTAGCCTTCCGGAGCGGTGGTTTCCACCAGGTAGTACGTGCGGTAATCGGCGGAGCCGGGCAGTACTGCAGCGCCGTTCGCCCAGTCGGAGTAGCGCAGGCCGGAGATGGTGAGGGTGCCATCGGCAGCAACGGTGAAGGTGCTCTGACCGTTGATGACAATAGCGTTGGTTCCGGCCAGGGCATCAGCCTGGTTGGTGTAGACCGAGAAGGAAGCGCCGGCAAGGGCAGCGCCGTTCTCGTTGGTCTTCAGGAGCGTCATCTCGCCCCACTTGGTGACAACCGGGGGAGTGACAATGGGGCCGCCGGGCTGTCCGGGAACGGTGGTGAAGCTGCCCAGGTTCGGGTAAACCATGGCGTCGTTCTCAATTTCGCCAATGGTGTTGACGGCGGTGTTAACACCAACCTGCACCTTGGTGTCGTTGTTGGCAGCCAGCACTGCGAGGCCTGCAGGGGTGAAAATGATGGAGACCGTGTTGGTGGCAGCGTCGAATTCAACCGTGTAGTGAGTGCCTTCGGTGATAACCGTGCCGTCAACAAGTGTGGCGGTGGCATCGAGGTACGTCAGTTTGTCGTCCAGCGCGTCCACGATCTTGTAGCCGTCAATGACTGCTTCGTTCGGGATGTCACCGGTGATGGTGAAGTCGATCTGATCGCCGAGCTTGACGTCGGGAGCATCCGTGACGGTCTTCTCTGCACCCGTGATGGAGTTCTTGGGGTACACATGGACGTTGTAGAGCCAGTTGTCCTTGTTATCCGGGTCAGTCAACGGCACTGAAACCAGGAACGGAGCTGACGGGGTCACGCCGGCCGGGTAGTTGGTTTCCGTCACCAAGTACAGGCCAACGGGGAGGTTGCCGAAGGCGGCGGTGCCGGCGGCGTCGGTGACCTGGGCCTGGCCCGTTCCCAAGGTGAACCCGGCGCCTGTGATGGAACCTTCGGGGTTGGCGGGGGAGAAGACACTGCTCAGGTTGTGGGCAGCGTCCCAACCGGCATTCGTGGCCAGATCGAGGGTGTTGACCTGCTGAATGGTGAATTCGATGCCGGCCAGGGGGGTCAGTCCCGTGGTGTCCACGGCCGTGCCATTGTTGGGCAGTCCGGTGGGGGTGTCCGGGCGTTCGAACTTGTGGACCGTGATGGAACCGATCTGGTCCGCGTCCACCAGCGGGGCTGCCGAGGCCGGGGCGGCGGAGAAGGACATTGCCAGTACCGCACCGGCAATGGTGGTGGCGGCGGCCTTCCAAAGGCGCCGGGAGCTTTGATTACTCACTTTTTCCTCTTTCATGGGTGATGATGCGATGCTCGGGAGCGAACATTTTTCTGGGGTTGGACCTGCCGCTTTTGCTGCAGGCGGGGAATGACGTTTTATGGGTGGTTTCGGGTGCGTCGTGCATTGCCTGACGCGAGGACCATGGCAATGAGAAGCAATGACGTTCCAGCGGCTGCAAACGGCCACCAGCCGATGCCGCCGGATTCAGGCATCTTCAGCGCAGGGACGTCGCGGACGGTGACCAGGAAGATACCGTTTCCATCGGCGTCGCTCGTTGTCACGACTCCGCCGCCGCTTCCTTGGCCGATGGTCACGGCACCGTTGGCGGCAACGGTGAATTGCACGGCTTCGGCCAGCAGGTTGAAGCCATCCGGAGCTGTTGTCTCTTCGAGCCAGTACACGCCCGGCTGAATTCCCTCGAGTTGGAACTGTCCGGTCTGGGACGGAACGGGAGCCACGGTGAAGCTGGTGTTGACCGCGCCTGGCGCTCCGGCTGCGTCATTGTGGATGGCCCAAGTGGATCCCGCCATGGGAACCCATTCGTCGTCGGACGATTCGCCGAGTTTTTCGATGAGGATCTTGGCCGGTGTCAGGTGGGTGGTAGAGCATTCCGGTGCCAGCGGTGTGGTGCTGGTTGCGCAGCGGACGGGTGTGACGCTGCCGGCGCCAGTGGCGACGTTGACCAGTTGAGCACTCCAAGCGTCCGCCTTGACGGTGACTTTGTAGCTGAGCACTGCGGTTTGTCCGGCCGGAAGAGTGAACTGCTGGGTAGTCAGCGTGGTGGACGGTGCCACGGGATTCGCGACGGCGACCGGCGCTGCGGAGCCGATGGTGAGGACTGCGGATCCGGGGACGAACGTGGCCTGATCCAGGACGTCTGCGAGGTTGTCCGTGAGGACGACGTTATTGATCTGGCCGCGGTTGCTGGTGGCGGTAACGGTGTACGTGATGGTGTCGCCGGGTTTCACCCATTGGCCGTTTGACGGCTGGGTGCCCACTGAGGCCGACTTGGCGATGGTCCATTGGGGCTCCACGGGCGTATTTACCGTTGCGGAGCATCCAACCCCGGGCAAGGGCGGGCAGGCAGGATCGACGGTGGGAACCATGGTGGTTGATCCGGGAACCGGAACGGGCCCACCGCCTGGCATGTTGGGAACAGCTGTTTGGGCTGGAGGCGTGACTTTGGCCGTGTTGGTAATGATTCCGGTGGTGCCCGGTGCCACCGTGCCCTTGATGGTGTACGTCAGGGTTCCGCCCACGTTGATTCTTACGGTGCCGGAAATGCTGCCGGTGCCGGTGGGAGCGTTACAGGCGGTGGGTCCGGCCGGGGGCAGATTTGAGGTTCCCGCAACCGTAACCGCACAGGTCCAGGTTGCACCTGTGATGGATGAGGGCAGGGGGTCGGTGAATACGGCGTTGACAGCATCGCTGGGTCCGTTGTTGTGGACCACAACTGTGTACGTGATCGGCTGGCCCGGGACGTAAGCGGCAATGTTGGCACTCTTGGTGATGGACAGGTCCACCACCGGACGGACGGTCAAAGGCGCCGTTCCGGGAGAGTAAAGCCCCGTGATGGTGGGGAAGTTGTTGGTGCAGTTGGGAATGGCCGTGCCGTCGTTGGCCAAGCACCCTGAGTTGTTGTAAATACCGGGGGTGTTGCTGGTGACGGTTACCGTGATGGTGCACGAGGCACTGCCCTGCGCGAGGTTCCCGGTGACGTCCACCGTACGGCCTGAGACAGTGCCCGCTGTACGGACGCATGTGCCACCGAGTGGGCCGACCGCAGTAAGGCCAGTGGGCAGGGTGTCAACGAAGTGCCAGCCATTCTTGGCCATCAGGTCGCTGGTGTTGGTGACGGTGTAGGTCAAGGTGGTGTTCTGACCCTGGAAGATGCTGGTGGGGCTGAATGCCTTATCCAGCTGTGGCGTAACGTCAACCAGCTGGGGAAGGTCGAATCCGACGTCGTTGCCGGTGCCGGTGGCCTGCAAATTCCTTACCCGGATACCCAGCGTAGGGGTGGTGCCGGTCAGCGGGACCTGGATGGCTCCCGACTGGAGCTTTGCCACGCTGTAGTCGGTATTGCCGTAATTGAAGACTTGCCGGCTGGGATCAGCGCAGGGGTCCAGGTTTGAACCGACCACCGTTGCTACGCCATTAATGAGGATGGAGAATTCCTGGCGGGCGTGGTTGGAGAAGCAGTTGGTTTCCCCGAAGATGCCCGAAATCGCGTAGTAATGGCCAGCGATGGTGGGAATCGTGTTCTTGGTGGTTTGGAGCTGAAGCCCCGCCGGTTGGACTCCGTTGGAAGTGTTGGTGTACTCGCTGAGGATCTGGTTTTGAGCGGCCTGAGCGTCGGTCATACCCTGGTATTTGCCCATGACATAGGCCATGTCGCGCAGAAAATTGATGGCGTTGTTGCGGCCGCATTGATCGTTATTGGTGATATTGCCGCCATTGACGGGCAGGGGAGTGCTCTGCCGTACGATCCAGCCGTTGCAGGCGCCGTAACCGGGAAGCCAGGCTGCATCTGCCGTGTACTGCTCGTTCTGTGCAGCCGCGCCGCCCGTGTATGAAGTCAATGGGATGGGAGCAGTGGCAGCGCTGATGTTGGAGAAGTCTTCGCTGTAGACCAAGGTGCCAGGCTGGGTGACTCCGGGGGAGCCGGGCAGTGCGCTCACGGGCGTGGGAGCGTTGACTACTCCATAAGCTGACATTCCTACTACTACGAGAAGAACGCTCGCAATGAGCGCGAGCAGAGTCCGGCCCTTGCCTTCACCCCGCCCGTCTTGATCGTGGGCACGTTTGTGCTCAAACTTCTGCCGCATGGAGTCCCTTTTCCTAATGCCATGGCCAATCAACCCTCTGGAGGGCCGCCCCTTTATTTCTTACTGAGGAGTAAGTACGGCATGACGGAAAATAATGATGCGGAAATGAATGTGACCCTGGTCACATTTGAAAAAAGGGATGCGAAAGTACCATTGCCGCGCAATAGCGGGGTCAATAGCCGGACTGTCACGTCCAGCGCTGCGGCTGGGAAGTGGCGCCCACTCCCATGAAAAGCCGGGTGCGACCATCAGGTGGATGACCGTATAGACGCGCGGCCGCAGTTATGCCGGCATCACACGCCCTCGGCGGCTTTTCTTGCCCGGTATGCCGCGACGTGGGCGCGGTTGGCGCAGTTGCCGGTGTCGCAGTAGAGCTTGGAGCGGTTGCGGCTGAGATCCAGGACGACGGCATCGCAGTCCTCCGCAGCGCATACGCGCATGCGATCCATTTCCTTGCTTCGGACGACGTCGATGATGGCCATGGCAGCTTCGGTGCCCATGCGATCTGCCAGCGGCGCTTCCGGGGTTGTGGCGTGGAGGTGCCAGTCCCAGTGGTCATGTTTGACGAGCTGGGGGAGTGCTTTTGCGTCGGCGAGCAGCTTGTTGACGGACTTTGCCGCCGTGTCCTCATCGGCGCTCCACAGGGCTGCCAGTTCGCGACGCAAGTGCTTGATGCTATCCAACTCCGCCGGCGTATGGACCCGCGAGCCTGTGAACTCTTCGGCGTCCAGGAAGGCGTTGAGGTCCTGCACGGTGACCAGCGCTTCCTCTCCGTTGGCGGCGGTGTTGATGAGATTGACGACGCTACGGAGGGCTACCTCGGTGTCAGGCGCAAAAAGCACTTTGACTCCTTACATGTTTCGGGAGTACTGTCATGACCATAAGCCCACTTTACTCCTGACAGGAGGCTGCTGTGTCAGCTCCAACGACGAAGGCTGATGCAAAGAGTTTTCTGGCATCAGGACTCGGCATCGCACTCTTTTCCTCGGCTGTTTTCGGCACGTCCGGCTCGTTTGCCAAATCAATGCTGGAAACCGGCTGGTCACCCGGCGCCGCAGTTGCCGTGCGCCTCACCGGTGCCGCGCTCATCCTGGTGATTCCCGCCGTCGTGGTTCTACGTGGCCGTTGGCACCAACTCAAGGACAACTGGCTGACCATCCTGCTGTTCGGTCTCATCGGCGTAGCAGGTTGCCAGCTCTTCTACTTCAACGCCGTTGCCCGCCTCTCCGTAGGCGTAGCCCTGCTGCTTGAGTACCTGGCTCCGGTGATGATTGTGCTGTGGCTCTGGATTGCCAGCCGACGCCGGCCCCGCGCGCTCACCGCTGCCGGCGCTCTGTTGTCCCTGGGCGGCCTGGTTCTGGTGCTTGACCTGACAGGTGCCGTGAAGGTGGACGTGGTTGGCGTTCTGTGGGGCATGGCCGCAGCCGTGTGCCTGGTCATTTACTTCTTCATCACCGCGAAAGAGAACGACACCCTCCCGCCACTGGTGCTCGCTTCCGGGGGCCTCCTCGTGGGAGCGCTGGTGATGTGGCTCGTAGGCCTGGTGGGATTGCTGCCCATGACGTTCAGCACCGCCGACACAACGCTGGGGCCGTGGACCACCCCCTGGTGGGTTTCCGCCGTGGGGCTCATCATTCTGGCCACGGTACTCGCGTACGTTACCGGCATCATGGCTGCCCGCAGCCTGGGGTCCAAGGTGGCCTCGTTCGTGTCCCTGACCGAGGTGCTTTTTGCCGTGATCTGGGCCTGGCTGCTTTTGGGCGAACTCCCGGGGACGATCCAGCTGCTGGGAGGGCTCCTCATTGTGGGTGGTGTGGTTCTGGTACGCGTCGATGAGCTGCGTGGAGATCGGCGGGCAGCTCAGGAAGTTGCCCGGGTCCTGGATCATCCGAACGATGTTGAACCGGTCCCCTCCGTGAACGTCACCGGGAAATAGGCTTTAACAAGAGAATGCCCGGACGCTGTGCGTCCGGGCATTCTTCCCAACTGTCTTAGTTGGAGGCCTGCTGCTGCTGCTCAGCGTTCTTCTGAGCGCGATCGCCGGCTTCGCGAAGTGCGTCGGCAACCTTCTTCAGGTTGGAAGCGTGCTGGCTGTCCCACTCGCCGCGGAACTTGTCAGCGTCCGGGCCCTTCCAGTCGGTGCCGTCAAGTGCGCCCTTGAGCTGTGAACGCTGCTGCTCGATGTTCTCAGCACCAGCCTTCAGCTTGTTACCGAGCTGACGAAGCTGATCAACATCTGCACCCCAAATAGCCATGAGATTCTCCTTCATTTTTCGGACCCGAGCTCTTCGGCATCCCCAGCGGCCTCCGGCTCATCCGGAAGATCCAATAACTAAAACCTATCCCGGGAATGCAAAAACCGTCGATGGGCACCCCTCCCCATGTAGCACTGCCCATAGTTAGCATGGGGTTATGTGCCGCAATATCAGGACCCTGCATAACTTCGAACCGCACGCCACGAGCGCCGAAGTGGAGGCCGCTGCCCTGCAATACGTGCGCAAAATCAGCGGATCCACCAAGCCCTCCAAGGCCAACGAGGAAGCCTTCGCGGAGGCCGTCCACGAGATCGCGCATATTACGCAGCATCTCCTTGACTCCCTGGTGAGCCATGCGCCGGCGAAGAATCGCGACGAGGAAGCCGCCAAGGCGAAGGCCCGGGCCGCCGTCCGGTTTGGGGCTGCCTAGCCGCAGCTCGAGCCGCAAGGCAGTGGTGGGTGACCAGACGTTCCTGAACACCCACAACTGCCCAGTTGGTTGGGTCTACTTCCCGAACGAGCGCAGCCTCAGCGAGTTGGCAACCACCAGCACAGAGCTGGCCGCCATTGCCGCGCCGGCGATCATCGGATTCAGGAATCCAAGCGCTGCCACCGGGATGCCAATCGCGTTGTAGAAGAACGCCCAGAACAAGTTGGTCTTGATGGTGGACAGGGTCTTGCGGGATAGTTCAATCGCCTGCACCAGCTGACCAAGATCACTGCCCATGACCGTCAAGTCCGAGGCTTCGATGGCAACATCGGTCCCCGATCCCATTGCGATACCAAGGTCCGATTGGGCCAGGGCTGCGGCATCGTTCACGCCGTCACCGGCCATGGCAACAGTGGCCCCGGAAGCCTGCAGCTTCCGAACCGCCTCAACTTTGCCCTCCGGAAGTACGCCGGCGAAGACATCTTCCGGTGAAATTCCGACGGCGGCAGCCACTTGGGCGGCCACAGCGGCATTGTCGCCGGTCAGCAGGATGGGACGGATTCCAAGGTCCTTCAACTTCCGGATTGCTGCTGCAGAGCCGGGTTTGATGGTGTCGCTCAGGCTCACGATCCCTGCAGCCTCACCGTTCACAGCTACCCAGATGGCTGTGGCGCCACCGTTTTCCTCCGCCGCCAGGGCCTCGCGTTGGCTTGAATCGAGCGGAATGCCGTTCTCCTCCAACCAGCCGGAACGTCCGACAACTACGGTCTTGGAGACTCCGTCAAGTGAGACGGTGCCCCTTACACCGCCGCCCGGAGCGGAACTGAAGCCTTCGACACCAGGGAGGGTCCCGGCGTCGGGCATCGCATCCTCGGCGGCGGCCGCAATGGCGTGCGCGATCGGATGCTCGGAGGCCGATTCGACAGCCCCAGCCAGGGTCAGAACGGTTGCCGGGGCGTAGCCGTTCAGGCCAACCGTGTGGTCCACGGCGAGCTTCCCGCTGGTGACAGTACCCGTCTTGTCCAGCAAGATGGTGTCCACGTGGCGGGTGTCCTCAAGAACCTGTGGGCCCTTGATGAGGATGCCCAGTTGAGCTCCGCGTCCCGTCCCCGTCAGCAGCCCCACCGGAGTTGCCAGGCCCAGGGCACAGGGGCACGCGATCACCAGAACCGCAACGGCTGCGGTGAATGCTGCGTTGAGGTCGCCCGAGAAGAACAGCCATACAAGGAACGTGATCAGGGCGATGATCAGCACAATTGGAACGAAGACAGAGCTGATCCTGTCAGCGAGCCGTGCAATGGGTGCCTTTCCCGTCTGCGCTTGGCTGACCAGCCGGCCCATCTGAGCGAGGGTCGTGTCCGATCCCACGCGGGTGGCGCGGACCAAGAGCCGACCGGAAGTGTTGATGGTAGCGCCCGTCACCAGGCTGCCCGGCCCAACCTCCACCGGCACCGATTCCCCGGTAACCAGTGAGGCGTCGACGGCGGACGCGCCGTCCGTGACGACGCCGTCGGTGGCGATCTTCTCACCAGGGCGGACGACGATGACGTCCCCCACAAGGAGTTGATCCGCCGGGATCTTCTCCTCAACGCCGTCCACAAGGATGGTTGCGTCCTTGGCGCCAAGGTTCAGCAGCGCTTTGAGCGCGTTACCGGCCTTGGCCTTGGCGTTCGCTTCAAGGTAGCGGCCCAGAAGCAGGAAAGTTGTGACTACGGCAGCCACCTCAAAGTAGAGGCCTCCGCCGGACATGCTTTCCATGCCGGGGTGTTCCGTCATACGGGGATCGGCGAACAGTTGCCACGCCGAGTAAAGGTACGCGGCAATCACACCGATGGAGACGAGGGTATCCATGGTGGAAGCGAGATGCCGGGCATTGACGGCCGCTGCACGGTGGAAAGGCCAGGCCGCCCAGCTCACCAC
This sequence comes from Arthrobacter sp. TS-15, assembly GCF_006964045.1. Lineage (NCBI taxonomy): Bacteria > Bacillati > Actinomycetota > Actinomycetes > Micrococcales > Micrococcaceae > Arthrobacter > Arthrobacter sp. TS-15. The sequence continues at coordinate 13,474 of NZ_SDXQ01000012.1, forward strand.
AGGCAAGGCGAGTACCGCGGCAACCCATCCCCAGTTGGCGAACTGGAGGGCGGGAATCATGGAGATCGCGAAGACCGGCACGGTCAGAATGGCAGCGGCGATCAAGCGTGGGCGGAGCGTGGAGGCGGCGGGGCCGTGAGCCATGTGGTTCTCGTGATCCACGTGCGCGGCGCCGCTGGCGCCATGCTCTGCATGCTCGGTCGTGCCTCCCTTAAACGCATGCTGCCGCATCCCTCCGGCGTCGCCGCCATGGTCGCGTTCAGGTCCGGCAGGCTCAAGCACATCATCGCCGTGTTCGTGGGTGTGATGAGGGGGAGTGTGTCCGGGGATTTCTCGGGTGTTTGGAGCTGGGGTGTGGCGGATGGTGGCTTTGTAACCCGTCGCGTTGACGGTGTCCACGATTTGCTGGTCTGTCACGGTTGCCGGGACTGTGACGTGGGCTGATTCGAGGGGCAGGTTGACGCTGGCCTCCACACCCTCGAGTTTGCCCAGTTTTCGTTCCACTCGATTGACGCACGAGGCGCAGGTCATGCCCTCGATGTCCAGTTCGATGACCCTTTGTGCGGGTTGGTTGAAAGTCTCCTGGCTACTCAAGAGGACTCCTAAGCTTCGTTGGCTACCACCAGGTAGCCGGCTTCTGCCACGGCCTCGCCGATTTCGGACGGCGAAAGCTCCTTGGTTGATGTGATGGTCACGGTTGACAGGCCGCCGGGATTTAGGTCCACTGCAACGTTTTCGACACCGTTGAGTGACTCGAGTTCTTCGCTCACGCTGGAGACACAGTGACCGCACGTCATGCCGGAAACGTTGACGTTGGTGTAAATGCTCTGGCTCATGGGGGTCTCCTTGGTGATGAGTTGAATAGTGTGGTGCTTAGTGGCTGAATTACCGCAGCAGGCGCCCGATGGCATCGGTGGCCTCCTTCACTTTGGCGTCGATCTGTTCGGCGCGGGTTTCGGGGTTGGGCTCGGAGGCGGCCCCCACGACGCAGTGGCCGATGTGCTCCTCAACGAGTCCCAGGCTGACGGCGTGAAGGGCCTTGGTGGCGGCGGCTATCTGGGTCAGGATGTCGATGCAGTATTTGTCATCCTCCACCATGCGCGCAATCCCGCGGACCTGGCCCTCAATCCGTTTCAGGCGTTTGAGGTAGGCGTCCTTATTGCTGGTGTACCCGTGGGGAGCGGCGTGCTCCAGGTCCACCTCGATGATGGGTGCATTGGGGTGGCTCATGCTCAGGTCTGGCGTGCTCATGCCTTGAAACTATACCCGCAGGGGGTATTGAGTCAAGTACCCCCTGGGGGTATTGCCCGAAAATAGCAGCTACTCCCCCGCCGAGCCGCGACGAGACCGGCTTTCCGAGCGCACCAAGGCTGGCATGGCGGCTGCAGCTGCTAACGGACGCAAAGCAGGACGCCGGGAAATCACGACAGACCACGAGAAGGTCAAGAGGGTACATGAACTAAAAGCTCGCGGTTTCAATCCGACGGATATCGGAAAGATCATCGGAGCCAGCCGCGCCACCGTCTACCGATACCTCGGTATGGATTCCTGAGCCACAGAGGTAACTGTCCCGGAAGTTGTCTTTGTGACTGCTGTCCACGGCAGATGATTTGGAACAACATCTGGGACGGAAATATTACGCGAAGGCCGACTGCTGGTTGTCAGTTTTAGAAGTCCTCTGCACGAATGATCAAAGTGCCGTGCACAGGCCTCCTTCCGTCCGGCGGGATGCTTCATCGGACCGCCGTGAGGCTCGGCTCCTATGGGCCGAAGCTGACCACAACTTTGCCACGGCAGTCGCTAGTGGGTCAGTAGGAGTTTGCGGATGCAGTCACGTAGATCTGTGAGCAGTTCGTTATCGGGATTGCTGCGGGCGAGAGCTGCCAGGCCGCGGCAGGCCAGACCTGCGTCGGTGAGTTCACCGCTGACCAGAAAATCCATGAGTTCCGAGATGGGAAGAAGGCGGACCTCTCCGGATTCAGACTCGTCCCAGGCCGCGTCAAATCTTTCCGATGCGTTGGCGGCTATTACAAGATGTTTGCGTCGTGACGAGTTCGCAGCCCACCACTCTGAGCCAGCGTAGAAGGTTGATTCTGAGTGGTAGCCGGTTTCTTCTCGTAGCTCTCGAAGAGCTGCATCCGCGGGTTGCTCGTCGGCGTTGAGGTATCCGCCGGGGAGTTCCAGTAGTGCTTTCTCGGGCCCCACACGGAACTGTTCGAAAAGGACGACGTGACTTGCTGCAGGAGTGAAGGCAAGGGTCGCCGCAGAGTCGCGACTGGCAATGACATCCCAGTCGGTCACCGCTCCATTTGGTTCTTCATAGGTTTCACGGTTGATCGTCACGAAGCCTTTGTAGGCGGTGGTCGTTCGGACCTTCTTCCAAGTGTCGATGACAGACACAGTTCTCCTTCTCTGTGGAGGACCAATCCAAGTACCAGCCCACGATAAGCGGCCTCAACACGTCGCTGACACTTCCGGCCCGACAGTGTCCCGTAGCGTGATTTCTAGCGAGCGGGAAGGCGCGAGTACATGTACATGTCCTTGCGCTGGCCGCCAATCTCCAGCCAGCTCCTCATCGTCCCTTCCCGTACGAACCCGCTGCGCTCGGCTGCGCGCCAGGAGCCCTCATTCCAAGGCTCGACGTAGAGTTCCAATCGATGAATCCCGGGTTGCGCAAGACCCCAGGCGGCGAGGGCACCTAAAGCAGAGGAAGCAGCTCCATTCCCCCGATGACTTGGCGCCACCCAATAGCCAATGCTCGCCCGGCCTTGGCTGAGGTTCTTCAGCCACAGCCCGATTTGGCCAACCGCCTGGTCAGAGGAGGCATCAGCAATAGCGAAGGAGTACCCGGTGCCATCAACTAAGCGTTGGTGCTGTCTTTCGATGAAGGCCAGAGCTGACTGGCGTGAACCGCTGGCGGGAACTGTCGTGATGGCAGGAATGAGTGGATCGCTCGAGGCTTCCTGGATCACAGGAACATCGGCTGCCGTAAATGGGCGGAGCCTGTAAGGGGGCGTAACGAGTACAGGCTGCTCCAGGGGATTCATTCTAAGACTCTACGCGGAGCCCCCCGGGCAGCGGGCGAGATTCTGAGGCTGCGATCGTCCCGCTCCCAAGGAAGTGGGTCGATCGCGGGCGAACTGCGTCGGCGTGTAGCAGAACACGGGCCCGAGCTCATTGAACCAGCTTAGTGGGGAACCGGCATGGTTAGGACGACCTCGTTGCAGCCAGGGCCTACGTACTCAGGGCATCGCCGGAGGGTCGATGTCAGCTCGTGCGGCCCGGACAATATCCTGGGCGTCGGTGATGTCGGACGGCTCCGGAGCAGGTGCGAACAGGGCCACGGGTGGCTTCGCTGCACTGCAGTCCTGTTGGGGAAGTGTCACCACGCTGCTGATCCGCAGTTGCCCTGCCTCGAGGTGTTCCATTCGGAATATCACGCCGGTGGCATTCAGTTCATCCGGCACGTCGCCTGTTTCGGACGCCCAACGCACCACGCAACCGCGGACCTCGGCAGTGCCGGCAGTCGGGCCCGGTTTGACCTCCATGGGGAGGAAGGGATCGGGCCCTGGGCGGATGTCCGGGCGTCGTTTCTGCTCAACATCGTTCAAGGGGTGCCTGGAAAGGCGAATTCGGAGATCCAGGCCTGTGGTCTCCACCAGTTGGGGCAACGTGAAATCAGTAAAATTCTGTGCGACGGCCTGAGCCTCGAGTGACTTGCGGGCTGCCATGACCCAGGGATCGGCTTCTATGGCCGCGTTGGGCGCAGTTCCTTGCCATTCGACTGCCGGATAAGGGGGCGTGGGCTTCTTTTCGTCGCGGCACGCAGCGAGCCCGCCAGTGACGGTGACCAGCAGCAGCGAGGTAGCAACGGCATTCAAATACCGCGCCCGGGATGTCCTTGCGTCGCTCATGATCAACCCCTTTTTGCGCGTTTTCGCCTATCGAATCTACCACGGGCCCTCAGGGTGAGGACCAGCTCGACGGCGGGTGGCAGCCCGCGGGGGTGGAACGCCGGCCCGGACCGTAATCGGTCCGGGCCGACGGCTCGGTGTCAGCGGGGTCAGTGCCCTTCCGCTGGGGTGTGGACCACGCAGATGGTGCCGGCCGGAACGTGTGCGGTTCCGCTGACATCCTCTCCGGAGAGCAGGTTTAGTCCGCTCGCCGTGTACTCGGCGTCGGCGTCGGTGTGGTTGATGAGGAAGGTGAAGGTGCCTTCTTCTGAATGGCGCGAAGCTACCTCCAATCCGGCGGGCGGTTGAACTCCGGGCTCAATTCCTGCAGCATTCACGGCGTCCAGTACGACGTCAGCGAGGTGGCCGCCGTCGAGCTTTGTGGAGATGTACCAGGCGGTGCCGCTGCCGAACGTGTTGCGCGTGATGGCGGGGCCGGAAGCCGCCGGGCCGCTGGTGTAACGGCTGAGTACGCTGGCGGTGCTGGCGTGGATTTCTTCGGACCACACCGTTCCGGTGGCGCCGCTGCCCAGCGTGACGATCTCGTGCTCACGCAGAGGCAGGAATTCGTGAATCTCCAGGCCGAGAACATCACGGAGCCCACCCGGGGAGGCGCCGGCCGGGACGGTGTCGTTGGCGTTCACGATTCCGGAGAAATAGGACACCATCAGGTGTCCGCCGTCGCGGACGTAGCGGCTGATGTTCGCAGCCGCCTCGTCACCCACCAGGTAAAGCGCCGGGGCGAGAACCAGGTCATAGCCGGAGAGGTCCGCTTCGGGGTGGGCAAAGTCCACGCTGATGCCGCGGTTCCACAGGACGGTGTAAAACGACTCGATCCGCTCGCGGTGATCAAGGTCGCTGCTGGGGCGCCATTCCAAATCCTGAGCCCAGAAGGATTCCACGTCCCAGAGGATGGCCACCCGCGAATCCACGGTGGAGCCCTTCACGGGGGCGAGTTTCCTGAGGTCGTCGCCCAGGTCAAGGACCTCCCGCCAGATCCGGGTGCCGGTACCGGCATGCGGGAGCATGGCGGAGTGGAACTTTTCAGCGCCATAGCGGGAGGCCCGGAACTGGAAGAACATGATGGCGTCTGCCCCGCGTGCCAGGTGGGACACGCTGTTGCGGGCCAATTCCCCGGGCCGCTTGGCAATATTCCGGCCCTGCCAGTTCACGGCTCCGGTGGAGTGTTCCATCAGCATCCAGGGACGGTTGCCTGCCAAGGAACGGGTGAGGTCGGCATCCATGGCGAGTAGAACGTGGTTGTCTGCGCGCTGCGCAACCAAGTAGTGGTCGTTCGCAACGATGTCCACCTCCTTGGCCCAGGCCCAATAGTCGGCTGAAAGGCAGTTGGTGGCCATGAAGTTGGTGGTCACAGGGAGATCAGGCGTGTACTTCTTGATGACATCGCGCTCGGCAATGAAGCACTGCAGCATGGCGTCCGAGGTGAACCGACGGAAGTCGAGCCGCTGTGCCTGGTTACTGACGCTGGCCGAAAGCCTGGGTGCGTCAATCTCATCCCACTCGCCGTACTTCTGCCCCCAGAAAAGGGTGCCCCAAGCCTGGTTTAGAGCGTCCAAAGTGCCATAACGGTTGCGGAGCCAGTCGCGGAACGCCAGGACGGACTGCTCGTCGTAGGACTCACTGACCGGTGCGCCGTATTCATTGTGGACGTGCCAAAGAACCAGCGCGGGGTGGGCTGCGTAGCGGCGTGCCAGTTGCTCGGTGATGTTGGTGGCCGCACGGCGGTATTCCGGGGAGCTGGGGCTGGCCATGCCACGCGATCCGTTGCCCAAGGTGACGCCCTCACGGGTCACGGGGCGCGCATGCGGGTACTTCTTCCAGAACCAGGCAGGCGGTGCCGCCGTAGGTGTTCCAAGGTCAACGCCTATGCCTGCCTGCGCGAGCAGGTCCATCAAGTCGTCCAGCCATTCGAAGTCGTATTCACCTTCGCGGGGTTCCAGCAACACCCAGGAGAAGATGCCGATGCTCACCAGGTTGATCCCGGCCTCCTGCATCAGCGCGATGTCTTCCACCCAGACCTCACGGGGCCATTGCTCGGGGTTGTAGTCCCCGCCGTAGCAAAGGCCGGCCGGTCGCTGTACCCAAGGCGCGGGTGCGCGTTGGGCGGCGGGGGCCTGCAGGACGTCTGTCATCGAATGGTCTCCTTAGAACTGTGTGCGCTCCCAGTATTATCACAGCACTACAGGCACTGACTAGAGGAAGTTTAGTGTTGACATGGATCACAGAGCTGTGACTAACTGGAACCGCTCACAGTCACACACCGAAGTTCCGCTCGGATGAGCGACGAATCCACCCAGCACCATTCAGCTTTTCGACAAGGAGGACGAAATGCGCAAGTCATTTCGTGCAGGCGCCGTAGCCATGCTCGCAGCGGCCACAATGCTCGCCGCAGGTTGTTCAGGAGGATCCACGGCAGGCAGCCAAAGCGCGGCCACCAGCGATCCCAACCAGAAAGTGGAACTGACCTACTGGGCTTGGGCCCCCAACCTGGACAAGGTGGTGGAACTCTGGAATGAGAAAAACCCCACCATCCACGTCACCGTGAACAAGCAGGACGGCGGAGACCCGGCCGTCACCAAGCTGCTCACCGCAGTCAAGGCCGGCAGCGGCGCCCCGGACCTGATCCAGGCCGAATACCAGAAGATCCCCACCCTGGTAGCAGCCGATGCGCTCGCGGACCTTTCGGGCACCGTGGCAAACGACACCAAGAGCCACTTCCCCGATGGCGTCTGGAACGATGTGACGCTGGGCGGCGATGCACTGTACTCCGTGCCGCAGGACACCGGCCCCATGGTCTTCTACTACCGCGCGGACATCTTCGAGAAGCTGGGCATCGCTGTTCCTAAAACGTGGGACGAGTACGCGGCCGCAGCAAAGACCGTTCATGCAGCTGACCCCGAGGCCTACCTGGGAACGTTCTCCTCCAACGACGCCGGATGGTTTACCGGCATGGCCCAGCAGGCCGGAGCCTCCTGGTGGGGTGTTGATGGTGACGCCTGGAACGTGAAGATCGCCGAAGAACCCACAGAAAAGGTGGCTGAATACTGGGGCGGCCTCGTGGAAGAGGGCATCATCGACAACAAGCCCATGTACACCCCCGAGTGGAACACGGCACTTAACACCGGCAAGCAGGTAGGCTGGCTCAGCGCGGCATGGGGCCCGGGTGTTCTGGAGGGTAACGCAGGATCCACAGCCGGCACGTGGAAGGTGGCACCCATGCCGCAGTGGGACGCTTCCAAGCCGTCCACCGGCAACTGGGGTGGATCTTCCACTGCTGTGACCTCGCAGTCCAAGAACCTCGACGCCGCGGCCAAGTTCGCCACGTGGCTGAACACCGACCCGGAGGCAATCAAAGCCTTGGTCAAGGAAGCGGGCATCTACCCCGCTGACACCGCAGGCGCGGAATCATCACTAACTGAGGCTCCTGCGTTCTTCTCCAACCAGCCCGATTTCTACAAAATTGTTGGCGAGGCTGCGCAGAACGTGGGCTCGTTCACTTACGGCCCTAACGTCAACGTGGCGTACAACGCCTACAACGACCAGTTCGCCAAAGCTGCACAGTCCAAGCAGAAGAGTGCCTTCCTGGACGCAGTCAGCACCATGCAGCAGGTCACCGTGGATGACCTGAAGAAGACCGGCTTCACGGTCAAGTAACCGCTCCAAGCAACGGTTGTCAGCAACCGCTCCAGCGCGGGAGGGCGTCCGCAAGCGAAACGCCAGACGCCCTCCCACACGCTGATCCCACCTCGAACCACCACACCTCGATCCACCACAAGGAAGTGCACCCGTGGCAATGACCGTAACCAGGCCCGGTCCGGCGGCCGATACTGCAGCCGGAACCCCGAGGAAGTCGCAGAACTTCAAATCCCGGGTGCTCATCCCTTACGCAATGCTCGCCCCGGGCATCATCCTGTTCCTCGTCTTCATGGCAGCGCCCATCATTTACACCCTGGTGCTGAGCTTCCAGAAGAAGAAGGTCAGCGGGCTGGGCCTGGGCAAAGGTTCACAAAGCACGGCGTTCGCCGGTTTGGACAACTACGTCAGCGCGCTATCAGACCCGGAGTTCCTGGGCAGCGTCCTGCGCGTCCTCACCTATGGGCTCATTCTCATCCCACTGATGCTTGGCTTTGCCCTGCTCTTTGCGCTCCTGCTGGATTCGCGGCGGACAAGGGCCGGCAGTTTCTCCCGAACGGCCATCTTCCTGCCGTACGCGGTACCTGCGGTGATCAGCTCGCTGTTGTGGGGCTTCCTGTACCTTCCCGGCGTCAGTCCGTTCCACTTCCTGGCCAGGCAGTTCGGCATGGAATTGCCGTCGCTCCTGGATCCCAACCTGGTCACGTTCGCCATCTGCAACATCGCCCTGTGGGGTGGTGTCGGCTTCAACATGATCGTCATGTACACCTCGCTGAAGGCCGTGCCCAGCGAAATCTACGAGGCCGCAAAGCTGGATGGCTGCTCCGAGATCCAGACGGCCATCAGGATCAAGATCCCCATCATCGCCCCTTCACTGGTGATGACAGCGTTGTTCTCGATGATCGCCACGCTGCAGGTCTTCGCCGAACCCACAACGCTGCGCCCCCTGGCTAACAGCCTTTCCACTAGCTGGTCTCCGCTCATGCTGGTGTACCGGGATGCTTTCACCCGCAATGACGTCTTCTCTGCTGCTGCCACCAGCATCGTGATCGCCTTGGCAACCTTCATCATTTCGTTCCTGTTCCTGCGCATCGTGCAGAAGCGGGCCTTCGGACAGGAGAACTGACCGTGACTGCCCTCGCCACGCCTCCCACAAACCGCCGCGCCAACCCCAAGCGAAGCAAGGCCACCAAACCGGACTTCATCAAGGAAAAGCCCAGCTACCTCTCCACCGGAATCCTGATCCTCGGCGCGCTCTATTGCCTGTTTCCCGTGATTTGGGTTGTGGCTGCCGCGAGCAAGGACGGCACTGAGCTGTTCTCCACCTTCACCTTGGCCCCCAGTACGCACCTTTGGGACAACATTGTGGAGCTCACCGAATACCGCGACGGCCTGTTTTGGCGCTGGATGCTCAACACGGCCCTATACGCGGGCGTCGGCGCGATAGTGTCCACCTGGGTTTCAGCTCTTTCCGGCTACGTGCTGGCGAAGTTCGATTTCCCGGGCAAGTCGGGTGTTTTCAAGGTCCTGCTGATGGGGGTGCTGGTTCCCGGCGTTATCCTCGCCATTCCGCAATATCTGATGCTGGCCCAGGCGGGCCTCACCAACACCTACTGGTCGGTGCTCTTGCCGCAGATCATCAGCCCGTACGGCATTTACCTGGCGCGGATCTACGCCGCGGCCTCCGTTCCCGGTGATGTCATTGAGGCCGCCCGAACCGAGGGCGCCAAGGAAATGTATATCTTCAACCGCATTGCTGCACCCATGATGCTCCCGGGCCTGGTGACCATTTTCCTGTTCCAGTTCGTGGCCATTTGGAACAACTTCATGCTGCCGTACATCATGCTCGGCGACGACCAATTGTTCCCGATCACTGTGGGACTTAACGGTCTGCTGAACCAAGGCGCTTCAGCGCCCGCCCTGTACACGCTGGTGCTCGCCGGCGCGCTGCTGTCCATCGTGCCGTTGGTGATCATGTTCCTTCTCCTGCAGCGCTATTGGAAGGTGGATCTTGCCGCTGGCGCCGTGAAGGCCTAGCGGTAGGTAGGCTTTGGGTCATGACGCAATCCGCCCCCAGGCCCCGGCCCAAAATCGACGATGTGGCCGCAGAAGCCGGCGTATCGCGAGGTACCGTTTCCCGGGTTCTTAACGGTGGCCATTGGGTCAGTCCGTCAGCCTTGGCAGCCGTCAACGCCGCGATCAAGAAGACGGGCTACCGAGTCAACCCTCATGCAAGGAATCTCGCCACCAATCGTGCCAATTCCGTGGCTTTCCTGCTCACTGAGACCCAGGAACGTCTCTTCGAGGACCCCAACTTCGCTGTCCTCATGCGCGGCGCAGCGGACGCCCTGGCTGTGCATGACATTCCGCTGGTCCTGATCATGGCCGGCACCGATGATGAACAACGGCGTGCCACCGATTTCCTTACTGCGGGCCATGTTGATGGTGTCCTTCTCATTTCCTCCCATGGAAGCCGGAAGGGCATCATCGCGGACATCATTGCCGCGGGTGTCCCGGCGATCGCTTGTGGCGCCCCCTTGGGCTTCGAAAAGAAGATGGGTTACGTCGCTGCCGACGATTACGAGGGCGCCCGCGACGTTTTGCGGTACTTGCGCGACGGCGGTCGGCAGCGGATTGCCACCATCGCCGGCCCTGCGGACACCTCCGGCGGAACGCGGCGACTCGAAGCGTACCGGGACGATCAAGGTGCGGATATCGATGAGGAGCTCATCGCCCAGGGTGACTACAGCCGCGACAGCGGCGCCAAAGCGATGCGCGAACTTCTCGGCCGCACCAAGAACATCGATGCTGTTTTCGCTGCGAACGACCTCATGGCGCTTGGTGCCTTGGACGCTTTGCGGGAGGCGGGCCTGACAACTCCAGGTGACGTCGCCGTCGTCGGCTTTGATGACATTAAGCTCTCGCAGGAGGCGACGCCGCCGCTCACCACGGTCAGGCAGCCGTTTGATCGGATCAGCGAGGAAATGGTGCGGCTGCTGCTGGACGTCATCAGCGGCAAGCGTCCGGCTGCTGTCACCATCCCCACCGAGCTGGTCATTCGCGAATCGGCCTGACTGGTACCGCATAGGCTTGGATCATGCTGAACCTGGTCCTTGGGCTCCTCTTCTCGGGGCTCTTCCTCGCCTCTTTCCAGTCGGATCGGCGGCGGCTTCGCAACGGCGTGTTCCTGCTGGTGGCGGCGTGGTTCCTCCTTCAGGCTGTGCTGGAGTTCCTCATTGACCTGAACCCGTGGTTCGAGTGGCTGAACCTTGTGGTCCTGGTGGTCCCGGTGGTGAGCATCTTTGTGTTCGCGGGCTTCCTGATCGCGAATGGTGCCACGATGGTCCGTAGGGAAGGCCCGGGGATCACCAGTTTCCTGCCTATCGCGGTGGGGCTTGCGGTATTCCTCGCGCCGGTGGTTGCGTTTCTTTTCGTACTGAGCGGGCAGCCGGTATTGGCCGGCGTCGCCGCCCTCGCCTTCTTCCTCTGCGCCTACCTGGGCTGCGCCTTCGTGGTGTTCCTGGGGTACGCGTTGGTGTATTCGCGGATGCGTTTCAGCCCCAACCCGGCGGCCGTGATCGTCCTCGGTTCCGGCTTGATCAATGGCAAGGTCCCGCCGTTGCTCGCCGCCCGCTTGAACAAGGCTTTGGAAATTTACGACGGCGGCACCCCGGCCAGGCCGGTCTTGGTGCCTTCCGGAGGCCAAGGGCCGGACGAACCCCGGCCCGAGTCCGCCGCCATGAAGGAGTACTTGGTGGCAAAGGGTGCGGTGGCCGCGGATGTGTTGGAAGAGAACCAGGCCACCACCACCCGCGAAAACCTGCGGTACTCCGTTGCCCTGCTGGCAGATAAGGGCATTCAGGGGCCGGTGCTGGTATGCACCAACAATTACCACGTGCTCCGCGCCGCGCTCCTGTCCCGGCGCCAGAAGATCAACGCCGAGGTTGTGGGTGCTCCCACGGCCAGATACTTTGTGCCCAGCGCCTTCCTTCGGGAGTTCGTGGCCGTGATGAGGGACAACCGCCGGACCAACATCATTCTTTGCCTGCCGATGTTCGGGATTGCCCTGCTCATCACGGTCGCACTGATGAACTCGACTGTGGTGTAACTTCCTAGGGCTTGGGGAGCCCAGTGGTGAAGGTGTGCGTCCACTGGGTGACAGAACCGTCGGTAAAGACGTACCCGGGCCGCCGTTCCGCTGTGACGGTCACAGTGCCGGAAGGCTTCCTGTAACTTCCGGCTGCCACTTCCTTGCCGTCAATCAGGTACGCCACACCCGGGACAGAGGGGATGGTGTAGCCGTCCTGCCCGTGACCCGGGCGGTCCGTGAAGGTGACAGGGGCCGGCGTCGCAGTTTGGTAACTCAGCCCGAAGCCCAACGGCAGGAGGACACCGCTGGCGTCGGCCTTGGGAACGTTGACCGGCAGCTTGCCGCTGGGGTTGACGGCACCAGAGATGGCGCGGACAGCACCGTGGAAGTTGACCTCCTTGACTCCATAACTGTTGAGCACGGCGTCGGCGCCGGGGAAGACGTTGATGTCATAGGGATTGCGGGTTGCCACAACGATCACCGGTGTGCCGGTGGCCGCGAGTTCTGCAACCATCTGTTTCTGTGCAGCATTGCCGGTTGCGTTGTAGGAAGCGAAGACCACGGCATCGACGTTGCCAGCGGCAGCCACCGCACGAGCGCGGTAGGCCGCGGAGGGCGAGCCCCCATCCTCGTAGTCTTCAGTGACCGTGAATCCCTGATCCTTGAGCATCGGTCCCGCGAGCTCGGGCCACGCCGAACCGGCACCCACCATGAGCACCGAGCTGCCCGAAGCGAGCGGTAACACCCCGTTCTCATTGCGCACCAAGGTGACGGCGCGGTCCGAGATCAGCTTGGCCGTGGCCAGGTTCTCCGCGCTCCCCACGACGGTGTCCACCGCGGCGGGGTCTGCCATAGGCTGCTCGAAGACCCCACGCTTGACCTTCCATTCGAGGATCCGTCGGACGGACTCGTCCAGGCGGGTCTCGGTGATTTCACCGGACTCGACGGCGGCGCGAACCCCAGCGAACGACGCGTCCACATCCGGTGAGTTGAGGAGGATGTCAGAACCGGCCTGGATGGCCTTGACGGCGATTTCTTCCTGGGGCCACTCGGCGGCCATTGCGGCCATATCCAGGGCATCTGTTGTCACCAAACCCTTGAAGCCCATCTCATCGCGAAGCAAACCGGTGAGTACCTTGTGGGACAGGGTGCCAGGCATTTCCGCGTCGATGGCCTCAACAATGATGTGGGCCGTCATGACCATGTCCACGCCACCGTCAATTGCGGCCTTGAAGGGCTTCAGGTGCTCATTGAGTGTTGCGCGATCGTAAGTGACGGTAGGCAGTCCGTAGTGGGAATCCACCGAGGTGTCGCCGTGGCCGGGGAAGTGCTTGGCCGCTGCGCCTACGTTGTGCGCTTGAATGCCGTCGATCTGGGCAACACCGAGGGCACTGACCAGCGCCGGGTCCTCGCCCATGGAGCGGATTCCGATGACAGGGTTGTCCGGGTTGGAGTTCAAGTCCAGGACCGGTGCAAAGTCGACGTTGATACCCATGGCACGCATTTCGGAGCCAAGGATTTCTCCTTGTGCCTTGGCAAGATTCGCATCCGCGGTGGCGCCGAGGGCCATGTTGCCCGGCAGCACAGTAGCGGGCGGTCCGATGCGGGCAACCAGGCCACCTTCCTGATCGATGGTGACGGCTAGTGGAATGCCGGTCCCGTCCTCCCGCAAGGCCGTTTGCTGCAAGCCATTGGAGAGACCCGCAACCTGCTGGGGGTTGTTGGTGTTGCCGGACCACGCGAAGTAGAGGACGCCGCCCAAGTTGTACTTAGCCACTACCTCGGCCGGCGTATTGACGCCGTACCTCTCTTGGTTCTTCGCCGCCATGGAGGTGTCGTCCGCCGACGATCCGTAAACGTGAGTCCAGGTCATCTGGCCGATCTTTTCGTCCAGCGTCATGCCGGCAATCATCGCCTCGATGTCCGGCGAGGCGGAGGCCGTCGTCGTACTTCCAGTGGTGGTGGGCGGGGCTGCGACCGCCGTGCCCACGCCGGTCAACACCCCCGCACCCGTCATCAACAGCGCAGTGGCGGCCGCCGTCATGAGTGAAGTTCGTTTTCTTTGCATGTGAATCCCAATCCCATCGTCCTTGTTGTGGTTGAGGTTTGCGTGTGCCATTAGCGCTTGCCGTTGTAGAGGAGGTACCCGCGGGTGTCGCGCACGAACTGGTCCAGTTCGGACCGCCAGCTGTCCATGATGGTCCTGGCGTCAGCACCGGCGTCGAGCTGTTGGGCAAAGCGGGCCGAGCCGCTCAGCAAGCCCATCCAGCGTCCGCCGTCGCCTCGCCACCCAAAGCCGGGGTACAGGCGCTTGGCTTCGACCAACATATGGGTGCCCACTTCCAGGGCTTCGACGCGGGTGGGATCGGTGATGTGAACCTGCACGCCCCCACAGATGACGCCTTGGTTTTTGGAAAGTGTTGGCTGGAAATACGCCTCACGGAACGTGACGCCCGCAAGACCCTTGCTGTTCAGTGCCTCGGCCCAGCGGTAGTCCACGTAGGGCGCGCCGATGAGTTCGAAGGGCCGGGTTGTGCCGCGCCCCTCTGACATGTTGGTGGCCTCGAACAGTGCAGTGCCGGGGTACAGGGTGGCGGTTTCTGGTGTGGGCATGTTGGGGCTTGGCAGGATCCACGCTGCCCGGTTGTCCGGCCCGGTCATGTCGCGCCGCCATCCCTGGACCTCCACCACCTGAAGGTCTTGGATGGGGGTGAGGCCCGCGGCGGGAAGATGAACCGCGTTAAAGTATTTGGCGAGCTCGCCCACGGTCATCCCATGCTGGAGCGCAATGCCCAGCTGGCCAACGCCGGACTCGAAGCCCTTCTGAAGCACCGGTCCGCGGGCCTGGCCGCCGATGGGGTTGGGGCGGTCCAGGACAACAAACGTGGCTCCGGTTTGGGACGCCGCCTGCATGGCACCCCACATGGTCCAGATGTAGGTGTAAAAGCGGGCGCCGACGTCTTGAATGTCGAAGCATATGGTGTCCACGCCGGAGGCTTTGAAGAAGCCCACATAAGCGGCAACGTTGGCGCCGTAGGAGTCGTAGACCGTGATGCCGGTCCGCGGGTCCACGGATGTTCCTTCGCTGGCGCCGTCCTGCGCGGTCCCCCGGAAGCCATGCTCGGGCCCGAAAACTGCCCTGACGTCCACGCCTTTGGCCGCCATGTCATCCACGATCGAGCGGAAGTTTGCCAAGACGCCGGTGGGATTGGTGATGATGCCTACCTTGCGCCCCGCGAAAATGCTCCAGTTATCGGCGGCGGCTACATCGGCACCGTTGACAAGTACTCCCGGTTTTCCCGGCCGGTTCTGTGCGTTGGGGTTGTTGGCGGCCGCACCAGGAGCAAAAGGTGCGACGACGGCGGCAGCTGCCGCCAGCCCCGATGCATGAAGCAGTTTTCTACGATCCAGTGCCATGAAAGAGCCTTTCGAGGGGAGCGAGTAGCATGACAAGTTTTGTGATTTTCCTTACACCGACCGTATTCGCTTGCCCGCACCGCGTCAATGACTTACCTTCCGAGTGATGCTTGTGTAACTTAATGACAAGGCACTGGTGGCCTTGGGTTGGGCTCAAAGGACTAGAAAGGAAACCATGGTGGAAGCGCCGGGGAACGCGCAGTTGTCCCGCACCGTTTTGGTGCGAATACGTTCTGTCCTGCCGGCGTTGCGCCCCTCGGAACGGGCCGTGGCCGAGCTGGTCCTCTCGGACCCATCGCGGGCGGCCACCATGTCCATCGGGGATCTGGCCGAGGAATGCGGGACGTCCACTACGTCCGTGGTGCGTTTCTACAAAAAGGTGGGCTACGGCGGCTACTCCGATCTTCGCTTGGACCTTGCCCGTGAAACTGCTCGCGAGAGTGTGGCCCACGGCGTGCCTGCGGAGGTCTATGAGGACATCAACACCGCAGACTCTTTGCAGGACATCGTCTCCAAAATTGCGTTCAACGAAACAATGTCCATCGCCGATACCGCGCAAGTGTTGGACGTGGACCAGCTGGCCAAGGCGGTGAATGCAGTGTCCGGTTCCCGAAAGGTAGACATCTTCGGCGTGGGGGCAGGCGGTTTGGTGGGCCAGGACATGCAGCAGAAATTGCACCGAATAGGGCTCACCTCCTTCAGCTGGGGAGATCCGCATGCCGCTTTGGCTTCCGCGGCCCTTCTGGATGCCGACGGTGTTGCTGTAGCCATCTCGCACTCGGGAGCCACGCTGGACACCATTGATTTCTTGAAGGCGGGCAAAGCAGCGGGGGCCGTCACCATAGCCATCACCAACCATGCTGATTCGCCACTGGGCAGGGCGGCCGACGTTGTGCTGAGCACGGCTGCCCGCGAGACTCCTTTCCGCCCGGGGGCCATGGGTAGCCGGGTTGCGCAGATGATGATCGTTGATTGCCTCTTCGTGGGGGTCGCCCAGCACTCCTATGACGCATCAATTGCTGCACTCCAGAAGACGCACGCAGCTGTGCGGGGCAGGAAGCTGCCGCGAGCGAACCCGTCGGCCTAGCGGCCCGATATGACAACCAGGGAAAGGGCGCCCGCGATAGGGTCGGTCCATGTTCACCCTGGTTGCCCCTGATACGTCCTTTTACCACTCGTTCCTCGAGTCCCACCAAGAGTGGGCCGGGGCCCATCAGGACGGTGCCGCCGTCTTCATGGCTGACGACGTCACCACCCCCGAAGGATTCGAGGAATGGGTTGCCAGGCTGCTGGACGCTGAAAACACCCCGGAGAAGGACGGCATGGTTCCATGCACCTATCGCTGGATCACGGAGGGCTCGCGGTATGTGGGTGCCATCGCATTCCGTCATCACCTGACCCCGGCCCTCCTGAACTCCGGTGGGCACATTGGCTACGGAGTCCGGCCGTCCGATCGTGGACGGGGAGCGGCTTCCTGGGCTCTGCGTGAGATGTGCAGCCTTGTGGCTGCGCGGGGGGAGTTGGATCGCGTTCTCCTAACGTGCGATGACAACAACGCGGCCTAGGCCAAGACGATCGAGCGTTGCGGTGGGCTGCTCGAGGATGTGCGGATGGATGATGACGGGACCGCTTTCCGTCGCTACTGGATTGACGTCCGGACAGCCGCCCTCCGGGCAGCCCCGACAGATTAGTTTTGTCACCCTAGGGTTGACACTTCGACCTGGTGCGGCGCACCATGGGATGCATGAGTAGTCAACCCCGGGGTGACACACCCGTTGCGCGGGATTCACCATGGCACAAGATCCTTACTCACCGACCCCCTGGTGATGGCTCCAGGGAGGCGGCGGCCAGACGATTCGCAGAACGCGGCATTACCCCGGAACAAGTCAGCGCGGTCATCGCTGATGGTGGGGATGCCCTCTATTCGGCTGCAGCCGAGGGCAAACCGGGCTGGGCAGAGCCGTTCGGCGGCCCTCTCGCCGTCGCTCTCCTCGCAGCCGAAGTCAGCATTTTCGCAGCGCATTTGAACTCCAGGGCGTCCGGAGTCAGATCGGCAGCAGTCGCCGAACTCCTGGACGAATACAGCGCGGTAACCGTAGCCGGTGAGCTCGGTGTGGCGCGCCAGAAGGTTTACGAAATCGCCAGAGCGGGTCTTCGCCCGCCGTACATCGAGCAGGTCCCGTGGAGGGCGTCATGAATCCAATCGAAGAAAAGGTCCAACTACCGGACCCAAAAACCCAGTACCTTGTCCATCCCCTGGACCTCCCCGAAGCCCGCAATGAATATCTGACGGGCTGGTGGCTGGGAATTGTTGCCACCCCGCAGGTCTACACGGCACTTCTGGCCTTCTTTTGGGCGGTCAGCAACAACTACGTCACGCCCATCCTGGTCCCGCTGGTCCTGGTGGTGATCGCGGGGTGGATTAGTTCCAAGCTGACCCGTGGCGCTTGGGACTACATTCCCCGGAAACGCCATGACAAGGACCGGCGGATGACGGTGATGACCACCGCTGCCTCGCTCATCACTTCACTTGCACTTTTCGCAGGTCTGCTGACCTTCATGGTGTGGGCCGCATCCCAGGACTTCGTGCCGGGCTTCAGCGCCTACCCGTTGGGAATGGGTGTGGCAATCGTGGTGATCATGGCCGGAGGGCTGGCGGTGAAACTGATACGGCGCCGGTCAGTTGACGTGGCTTCGGATGCCATCAGCTTGGTGGTTGTGGCGGGCGCTGTAGGGCTCGGGTTCGGTATTCTCCCCGCCGGGCGCGAAATCGCACCGTTGGACTTGCTGCCCGGCGCGGCGATCCTTCTGGGCGTCTGGCTAAGCTGGCTGCTCTTCACGCAGGTGGAGGCCCGCCGCAACCACGGCTGACCGCTGCATAGCCTGTTCATGTTCCCGTCACCAAGCCTTGCTACGCTGCCGCTCAACCCGCAGGCCGGGCAGGCTTACAGACCAGGAGGACCGCATGACGGAGGCAACCCCACCATCCACATCGCTGGACGATTGGTGGGTCAGGGACAACCTGCGGGAAACCATCGATCACTTGGTGGAACTGGGCTACACCATCAGCGGAGGCCAAGGTGAAGACCCGGACCTCATCGATCCCGGTGGATCAGCGGTAGAGACGTGGAACGAGGACTACCCCTACCCGCAGCGAATGACCCGCGATGAGTACGAGATCGAGAAGTACCGCCTGCAGATCGAGCTGTTGAAGTTCCAGTACTGGGGCCAGGACCTTGGGCTCAAGCACGTCATCGTATTCGAGGGCCGTGACGCCGCCGGCAAGGGCGGCACCATCAAGCGCTTCACCGAGCACTTGGATCCACGGTCCGCCCGCACCGTGGCGCTCGCCAAGCCCTCCGACCGCGAGCAAGGCCAGTGGTACTTCCAGCGCTACATCCAACACCTTCCCACCGCAGGCGAGATCGTCATGTTCGACCGCTCCTGGTACAACCGCGCCAACGTGGAACGGGTCATGGGCTTCTGCACCGACGACGAATACGACACCTTCATGGGCCAGGCCCCGGTGTTCGAAAAGATGCTGGTGGACGCCGGCATCCACGTCACCAAGTTCTGGTTCTCCGTGACCCGGCAGGAGCAGCGAACCCGCTTCGCCATCCGCCAGATCGACCCCGTCCGCCGTTGGAAGCTCTCTCCCATGGACCTGGCATCGCTGGATCGATGGGACGAGTACACGGACGCCAAGGAGCGTACATTCCTATACACGGACTCCGATCACGCGCCGTGGATCACCATCAAATCCAACGACAAGAAACGCGCCCGCATTAACGCCATGCGTTACTTCCTCAATCAGTTCGACTACGCGGACAAGGACACCTCGGTTGTCTACGACGCCGATCCGCTCATCCTTCGTCGCGGCCGCGACGCCGTGGGCGACTAACCCGCAGCGTTCAACCCTCAAGCCCGACGTCGGCACTCACCGCGAGTGCCGACGTCGGGCTTTCCGTGTCGTTCCTGAAAGTTGGGTTACATTTTCCTGACTGCCGGACATTAACTGGATATGAGGGTGCAAACGGAGCAGGGGGATCGCGTGGAGTCTGCCGGGCAGAAGCATTTTCTGGCGACGCATGCAGCGTGCCACGACAAGGTGTACCGGTACTTCCGGCGTCGAACGGAGGGGACGCCCGCAGCCGAAGACCTTACCGCCGACGTCTTCCGCATCGTGTGGGAAAAATGCCGTCAGGGCCAGGAATTGTCTGAGTTAGTGGTGTTCGGGATCGCCCGGAATGTCCTCCGCAACCATCACCGTTCGGCCGTTCGCTCCATCAAACTCACACAACAACTGGAACGTCAGCGAACGCGCGAGCTGGGCTCCGACGACGGAATGGTGGCCGACGCACTGGATCGGCTCAAGCCGGAGGAACGCGAGGTTCTCCTCCTGACGTACTGGGACGGATTCACCTCCGCCGAGGTGTCAGACCTGCTCGACATTTCCGCCACGGCCGTCAGAATGCGGCTGCACAGAGCACGGAAGCAACTCAGCAATCTGATTCGGGCGGATCAAGCCACAGAGGATGTGCAGCGATGAGTAGCAAGGAAAAATCCACCATGGATCGCCTGACCGCAGCTGATCCGGCTTCCGCGGTTACCGAAGAAGAGTTGGCCCGCAGCCGCGAGAAGAGCCTGGCTGTCATGGACACTGATGCCGAGCACATCACCGTGGGTGGGTCGGTTGCAGATTTCCATCAACAGCATCCCGGACGCCGGGTACGGTTGGCAGCAGGATTCGGATTGGCGGCGGCTGCAGCCATTGTTGCCGGGGTAGTGGTGACGTCCGCAATGACGGCCCCGCCCACGGAACAAACGGCGCCAGCCGCTACCCAGCTGGATCCCGCGCCGGAAACAGGCTCCTCCAGTGCGCTGCCGCTCCCCGAAATTACGGGCTCCCCGACCCCTACGGTGGAAGCCGACATCGTCACGGGGGGCTCAGGTAAGTTGGCCGTTTCCACGACCGAAATTGACGGTGTGATTTCCGAGGGTATTTACATGCGCCCCGATGTTCTCCGGATACTGAAACTTGAGGCGGACAATAAAGGTTGCATCGGCAACGGCTTCCTCTTTCCGACTGGCACGAAGGTCACGGACACCGGGTTGGTGTTGCCCGACGGAACAGTCTTCAGCACGGGCGACGTCATCTCCTTTGGGGGGCTGGAGGTGAATTCCAAGGACGTGGGAGAGTGCGCCGACGGCCGCCCGCTCGTCTATATGGAAGAGGTACGTGCTTACCCCGGAAAGGTTCCCAACGTAGGCGGATAGCACCAAACCGCGACGTCGGCACTCACCGTAAGTGCCGACGTCGTGCGTTCTATTCGGTAGCCTCATCCTCTACTACCGGGTCCTTCAGCAGCAGTGCCGTGCCCTGGAAGGCGGGCAACTCGAGGAAGAAGCTGCACAGATCATCCACCTGGGCCACTTCTTCTTCACCGGAGAACAAATCATGGACTGTAGCTCCCGGAACAAGGTGCGGGGACTGGATGCTGCCGGCGATGTCCTGGTCAGAGAAGTTCAGCACCGTCACCTGCAATGCCCCGTCCGCGAGCTGATTGACCAACACCAGCAAGCCGCGGTTGGAAACGTCGGGCACATCAAGGAGCGTGCTGGTGGCGATCCCCGACTCTTCCCGCACCGTAAGGATCTGCTGGAGGCGCCGCGCATAGGAGTTCGGGTCCTTCAGCTGCTCAGGGAGGGAACCGTACAGGCTCCGGGCACGCGCCATACCGGCAAGGGAGGTCTTGGCGTCCGGGCTGGTCCCCATGAGGTCGTGCGCGCCACGGTTGATCCACCGGGTGTCACCCTGCGAGGTGAGTTCCTTGACGGTTTCGCGGTCCAGCGCTGTGATTCCCGTGAGGTCCCAACCGGAGAGCGCGAACACACCCGGCTGCAACGCGTTGTACATGGACAAGAGCACGTGGGCATCCAGGACCTGCGCTTCCTGCTCCTTGGTGATGGCATCCGGGTCCTTGATCCCGAGGGCGGCCATGATGAAGCTGACGGTGGTGCAGGCGATGCCGTTGGTGGTGAAGACCGCGTTGTAGGGCCCGTTCTCACCCGTGAGCCGTTCACGCATGGTGGTCTGGACCTTCTCGGCCACCTCGGCACCGGTGAGCTCCTCGCCGGCAAGTTCAAAGACTTCATCCCTGTGCCCGGCAGCGAAGTGGAGCAACTCATAGGTCAGTTCATCGTGGTTCTGGAGGGCGTGAACCAGCGATGCCTGGTCCACGCCGATCTCCATGGACAGCCGCAAGGTGAGGCGCAGGAACTCGGTATCTCCGATGACCAGGGCGTAGTGGTAGGCGGGCCTGGTGATGAAGTCGTAAGACAGGTCCGGGCCGGACTCGGACTGCGACTTGATGTCATCGATAGTGAGGTTGAGCTCTTGGAAGGAGAACCCGCCCACCTTGCGGATCATGGAACCAATCAACTGGTTGGCTGCCTCGGACAACGGGTGACCCTCGGACCAGCCCGGTTCTTCCTCGGCGCTCTTCTCCACACCCAGGAAACCGTTGGCATCCAGCCGGAGCGCTCCGGTCCCGAGGTCCAGCAAGGAGTGCAGGGCGTCGCCAACCACCAGGCGCATGCCCGCGAAGGTGGGGTCCAGCCAGTTAATGGAAGGCTGACCGGCCTTGAAGTAGTGGAGATAAACCCAGCGGCGTTTCTTGCCCGTGGTGTCGATGATGGGCTTGGTGGCGCTCCAGTTGGTTTCCTTGACCCCGGGTTCGTAGAAGATAACCCGCTGCAGTCGCCCGATGATGTACCCGGCCTTTTGCAGCGCTTCCTCAGCCGCGGGGCTGATGTTCACCGAATCTTCGCCCTCGGGGACGTCCGGCAGCAAGTGCCAGTCCTCCTCCGGGATGTCCACCATGTGATAGATGCCGGGGTAATCCCGGAAGTTCATTTCGGCGAGGCGGAAGTCCGCTCCCTTGCCGGTGTGCCCCGGGACGATGTCGTCAATGACGGTGCCGCCGTGCTGGTTGGCTACCTCGCACATCTGCCGGAACTCTTCCTCCGTGCCGAAGGCGGGATCGATCGCCATGCTGATCCGGTCGAAGTGGCCGTCCACGCTGGGTGTTTGCGACCATCCGCGGATGCCGCCGGCCAGCTTCACCGGTCCCGTGTGCAGGCCCCTGATGCCGATCTGGCTGAACGCGTCCCAAAGCGCTGGGTCACCCAGGGCCGAAAGGAAGGACTGGCCGTCCTTAGTAATGAAAGACAGGGGATAGGCGGTGAACCACACAGGTGCACGCTCAACAGCTGCGCGTGGGTTGGGCCTGGCATACGAGTTCTGCCACATGCTGGCCTGCCCGGACAACTGCCGGGCCATGGTGTTGGCGTCACCCAGCATGGACTGGTTCCGGAGCCAATCCACGTACGTGGAGTTCAAGCCGTCGAATTCCAAGGAGGGCCGGGCGGCAAAGAACTGCCGACGCCGGGCAATGGGGCGCAGCGCTTTGGGACGGGCAGGGTAGAACTGCTCGTCAAACGTGATTTCCGCCGGTTCGCTTGCGGTTTCATCGGGCGTTTCCTGTGGCGTCTCCTCCGCATTTTCTTCCGGAGTTTCGCTGATTTCTGACACGCTCTCGCTGACGGCAGGCTCCCGCACAGTTGTCTCCTTTACGTGGTCGCCGCGTCAACGCCGACCTTCCGAGGGGGTCGTTCAAGAGGTCACGTACCCGGGCTTGCCCGGACTATTCATGCTAGTCGCGGGAGCCTGCCGTTTGTCTAACCAAGGAACAAGTAAGTCTCGTTATTATGTGCCGAGTTGACCTTGGGCGCGCGGGCCTATCGGTTACCCCCGCAAGCCAGTAGCGTGACTCGTGGAGATCGGAGCACCCATGAAAATCGTCGTGATCGGCGGCAGCGGCCATATCGGGTCCTTCCTGGTGCCCAGGCTTGTGCGCGCCGGGTACGAGGTCATCAACATCAGCCGCGGAAGCCGACCACCCTATGCCGACGTCCCCGAATGGCAGCAGGTCCGCCAGGTTACAGCGGACCGCGAGCACGAGGAACTTGAGGGCGTCTTTGGTGACCGGATAGCGGGACTGGGTGCCGACGTCGTGGTTGACCTCATTTGCTTCACGCTGGAGTCAGCCACTGCGCTGGTGAACCGGCTGCGCGGCGAGACAGCGCATCTGCTGCACTGCGGGTCGATCTGGCGCCACGGTGTCAGCTTGAAATTGCCCATCACCGAAGGATCGGATTCGGCTGGCGAACCCTCGGCCGCAGAACCAACTGACGATTACGGAATCCGGAAACGCGACATCGCCCGAATGCTCAAAGAGGAGACCGCTTCAGGGGGTCTGGCCACAACATCCATCCACCCCGGCCACATCGTGGGACCCGGCTGGTTCCCGATCGGGCCACTGGGCAACCTGGATCCAGGCGTGTGGCCCGTGATTGCTTCCGGGCAGACACTCAAGGTCCCCGGAAGCGGTACCGAGCTGATGCATCACGTGCACGCCGACGACGTGGCGCAGGCCTTTGAGAAAGCCATCCTCAACCGCGACGCTGCAGCCGGGGAAGACTTCACCATTGTTGCTCCCACAGCCCTGACGGTTCGTGGCTACGTGCGCATCGCCGCGTCCTGGTTCGGGCAGGATCCGCACATGGAGACCGTGAGCTGGGAAGAATTCCGACGAATCACCACTCCCGAATTTGCCGATTCCAGCTGGGCCCACCTTTCCCGCAACCACTGCATGAGTATCCACAAAGCCGCCTCCCTCATCGGGTACGCGCCCGGATACGAGCCCGAGCAGGCCATTCGCGAGTCCCTGCAATGGCTCATCAGCAACGGACAACTCCACGTGCCGAAGTTGCTCACGTAAGCCTGTACAAGCTGCATTCGAAGCCCGAAGCTTAAGGGGCCACAAGGGGGAGCTATATGTACAAGGCAGCGGCCAAGGATGTGACCGATTCCCGGCTGGATCACGCCTTCTTCATCCTTGGTGGCGCCGCTGCGGTGTGGTTGGCGTTCCTGCTGGTGGGGGAGAGCTTCCATTTGGGGTGGGGCCAGGTGTGGTTCTACTTCTTCTTTTGGGCGTTCCTCGCGTATCTCCTCCTCCCTCGCCTGCACCGCATCCTCACCACCATCTACGTTCCCGGCTACTTCATCGGCCGCGCCCGGACCAGCGACGGATTACTGGGAGATCCCGTAAACGTCGCGTTGCTGGGCGACGAGCCGCAACTCCATGCCGTCATGCGCGCGGCCGGCTGGACTCAAGCGGACGAAGTGACGCTCAAAAGCAGCCGCCGCATCATCAGCTCCACCATCTTCCGCCGGAGTTACTCCGAAGCCCCGGTCAGCCCGCTCTACCTCTTCGACCGGCAGCAGGACTTCGCCTATCAGCAGGAAGTGGACAACAACCCAGGCAAACGCCACCACGTCCGTTTCTGGCGATGCCCCGAAGGCTGGCTGCTGCCCGGCGGGCACAAAGTGGACTGGCTGGCCGCCGGCACCTACGACCGCAGCGTCGGGTTCTCACTCTTCACCCTGCAAATTACGCACAAGATCGAGCAGAACACCGACGTTGAGCGGGACCACATCATTACCAGCGTTACCGCCGCTGATCCACGCGTCACGGTGCAGGTGATTGAGGACTTCTCCACCGGCTACCACTCCAGGAACGGAGGCGGGGATTCGATTTCCACCGACGGCGACCTTCCCATCGTGGACGCGCGACGCGTGCAGGTCCCGGCCCACCAACCATCCCGCCCCACGGACAGCCGCGACAGACGGCCGGCGCCCACCATGGTGGGTGCCGCGTTGGTGGTGGCCAGGTCCATCGCGGCCTTTGTCCTGGCGCTGACACTGGTGACCTCTTCCGATGTGTTCTCGGACATCACCACCGACGGCGACCCCCTTGACCCGCAAACCACGACGACGGTTGTCACCTTTGTTGCCTTGGTGGTGCTGATCTTCGGGCTGGGGGAAGTTTTCCTTGCCTGGCGGATTTTCCTTGGCAGCAACGGGGCAAGGGTGATCGCGATGGGCCTCAGTTCTGTCTCCGTGGTGGTCCAAGCCGTTGACTACTTCACCGGAAGCACCAACATCACCCTCGAAGCCGGACTTTTCGGTGTGGCCACTGACATCCTGGTGCTCCTGGCGTTGTCCAGCCAACGGGCCCGGGTATATGCCAAGCGGCAGCGCGTCCCGGCCGTCCCGGCGTCGGTGGTCACCCGTCGCGTGTCTTCCTGACCCTTTTTGGTGGCTTCTCGCCGGCGACTCGCCGTCGCTACGGGCGTGTCGCGGGGGTTTCGGATTCAAAGTGGGTAGTGGCGGTACGCGGCGCCGCCTAAAGATGGCGCCGCTTAAACAAAAGAGCTCCGGAGTGCGTTATTGGGGGATACGCACTCCGGAGCGGTCTTTGAGCAGGGGCTTTCGCCGTCCTGCACTAATTACTCTACGTGCCGCGCGACGCCTTTGCCACCACCTCGAATAAGTACTTTCGCTTTAGTTTTTATGAGCAGCTTCGTGCCTCCTCTTTTGGGGCACAATCAGCACCGGACGCCGCTGGTGATGGCTCAGCCAAGCAGCCACCGAGCCATTCAAAGCCTCGGAAATACGGTGTCCCAAGCCAGGCTCAGGAGAGCCAACAATGATCATTGAGGCATCTATGTCAGAGGCCAGGCGTCCCAGCGCCCGGGCAGGATCGCCGGCAAGCAAGCGCAACGTCCAATCTGCCGTGCCGCCGTCCATGGCTTCCGCGATGGCCTTACCCAGATCATCCCGGATAACCGCCACGTCCTCGTCATCCTTTTCGGGGTGAAGGGACATCCGGTGAGTCTCACGCGAAGGATCCCACTCCACGAGGTAGCTGGCCTCATCCACATAAGCGCAAACCAGCGGCACGCCCAGTTGCTCGGCCAAGGTCCTGGCAGTTTGTAGTACTTCCACATGCTGGTCCGGCAGTACGCCCACAACTAAGGGAATCCGTCCGCTGAATCCTTCCGCAGCCATACCCCTATTGTTGCTCTGCGGCGTGTGCTTGAACAGCGTGTTTGGCGGATCCGGCTGCGATAAAGACGTCAGCATTGAGCCCTTGTAGAGACACCCGCCCCGGCCTACGGTTAATCCGAAGAAAGGCGGTCCGTGATGGAAATCTTCATGTGGTGGCTCGATCTGCACCTGGACAGTAAAGAGTGGCTGCGCGAAAACCTGCGGGCCGATGAACTTCCGCTCCAGGTGCTGCAGCACATTGCAGAAGCCGGAGGGCCCCATCCGGACAAGGTCAGTGGTGTCCTGACCACTGCGGATTGGGACTTCATCGAGACACAGTCGGAGTTTGTGGACTAACTGGCCCTGGTGAACCCGCTACTCCTGGTGAACCCGCTAGGCGCAGCTGGCTGCCGGGCGAGCAGCCGTGACAATGACCTGAGCGGCAGTGTCCGGGGCAAGTGGGTGACTTTCCTGAGCGTCAGCGGTGACACCCGAGGCCCGGTGCTGGGCCTTCATGCGCAGCAGTGCAATAGCTGAAATCAGGAACCACGCCACGTTGGTCACCACTGAGGGCCAAGCTCCGTGAAGTGTGCCGTTGATGATGAAGGCGCAGGAACCAAAGAGATTTACGGTTTGGAAAGTGCTGCCCGCCTGCAGCCATCCCATGGAGACCGCCATGTAGCCGCCGAGCATTGCCACAGCGCCGGCCCAACCGGCAATTTCGAACAGCAGTTCCATGGGAGTCCTTTCAGATTTGGGCATCCGGATAGAGCCGGCAGGCGGCGTAAGGTCCGGGATGGGGGCTTGATTCGGGGGTCGATGCTGCGTGACTGAATCGTGCTTGTGAGTCAATATTGAGGGACTTACCCCTTTAGTTCAATTGCATTATTCTGAATCCCATGTTTAGGAGTGCTTAACATGGAAATGGACCCCCGCAGGCTGCTGGTACTTCTCGCAGTTGCCCGCACCGGAGGCGTTCTTGCTGCCGCCGATGAACTGCGGATCACACCGTCCGCAGTGTCGCAGCAGCTCAGCAAACTCGAACACGAGGCGGGTCAGGCCTTACTCCTGCGGACCCCCAAAGGTTCAGTGCTCACCCCCGCGGGACTGGCCATGGCGGAGGCAGGGGAAGAGATAGAACGGGCCCTCAACGTTGCCCGCGCCCGCATGCAAAGCGAAGTCAACATTGCGGGAGTGGTGCGCGTGGGCGGCTTCACCAGCTTCATGCGCACAGTGGTGATCCCGCGACTTCCGGAATGGCGCAACCAGTACCCCCAGCTACAGATCCAGATTGTTGAAGACAGTTTCCCCGCGCTGATGCGGCTGCTACGTCAACGGCAGCTCGACGCCGTAGTGATTGAACAGGATTCGACGGCGGCAGAGCAGCGTCCGATGGCCGCCGGGATGGTCGAAGATCCCCTGCTGGACGAGCCCTGGAAGCTCGTGGTGCCGGCAGGAAGCCTGCTTGGCACGGACAACATAGACCTCAGTCGCCTGCCCTTGCCGTGGCTGGGAGTGGAACCGTCGGCAGCAAACACAGCAGTGCTCGGACGCCTCCGCCACTCAACGGGCAGCCGGATTGACACTGTTCACCAGTACCACGACACACTCACCGCGCTGGCACTTGTAGCGGCCGGTGAGGGGGTGGCCATTGTGCCTACCCTGGCTCTGACGGGCGTGGTCCACGATCACGTGGACATCCTGGATGTTCCAGGTTTAGGGACCCGGCACATCGCACTGCGCCGTTTCGACCGGCGAAAGGCAGCGAGCCTGCCGGTGGACACAGTGGCCCGCCTGCTCCGGGAATCGGCGGCTGCGTTCGATACCCGATCGGGCAGCTGACCGGTCCCGCCTTCGCTGACGGGACCGGCAGGATCAACTAGTTCAGCGCCGGGGTGTCAGTAGGGACCACGCCCGAGCCGTAAAGATCAGAGGCAAGATCCCGGAGGGCACGCAGGGCCACCCGCTGGGTGAACGGCCCATAGGACACGCGGGCCACACCAAGCGCCTGAAGCTCAGTTGCCGGAAGGGCGCCAGGTGCACCGATGACGGAGAGCTTCCCGTGCCCGAGGCCCTCAACCAGCGGCTCGATGACCTCACGAGTCATGGCTCCGGGCACGAAAACCAGCGACGCGCCGGCGTCGAGGAACGCCCGTCCCCTGACGATGGCGTCCTCGATGCTGTCCTTAATGGGCCGGTCGCCGCCACGGGCAATGGCATCAGTGCGGGCGTTCAGCTGGAACGCAATGCCTTCGTCCTCGGCGGCCGAAATGATCGCCTGAACACGGGCCACGGCCTCGTCGAAGGGCCGCAGACGGTCTTCTACATTCGCGCCAACCACGCCGATCGCGATAGCCCTGCGAATGGTCTCGGCAGGGTTCTCGTAGCCATCGTCCAGGTCAGCAGTGACCGGGTGATCCACGGCGTCGACAATTCGCTTGACCCCTTCCAGCGCGACGTCCAACGGCATGGTTCCGTCGGCATAGCCAAAGGCCGCAGCAATGGAATGCCCGGCGGTTGCGATGGCCTTGGTTTCAGGCAGGTCTGCCACAGTGCGGGCACTGATGGCATCCCACACATTGACCACGCTCAGGATTTCCGGTGCCTCATGCAGGGACTTGAGCTGTAGTGCACGTGCAGCGGTATTTGCTTCAGTCATCGTTGTTCTCCGTCATCGTTGTCCGTCATTCACGGGTGTAGCTACCACCCACAGCCTAGGCATAACGTCACACAGGTTGCGGGTAAGGCCTGACACCATGTCCTCGTATGTCCGTGTGCTACGGCCTTTGCTGAATCGTGGGTAGCGGCTCCACCGATTCCGCACCCACCACCTGGTCGCGGCCCTGGGCTTTGGCGCTGTATAACGCCGCGTCTGCCACACTGATCATGAAATTCAGGTCTGCGGCTTTGGCACCTGTGGATGTCACCCCATAGCTGACCGTGGGGTAGGGCAAACCAGCCGGATCTGCCATGGCGGACAGGCGCCGGCTGATTTCCGAGGCGATGGCCTCTGCCCGTTGTTGCGTCGCGCCCGGCAAGAGAAGAATGAACTCCTCACCGCCGTATCGCCCCACAAGATCCGTTGACCTTACTGACGCGGTGCAGGCCTCGGCAAAGGCACGCAAAGCAGCATCTCCTGCGGCATGTCCGTGTTCATCATTGACGGCCTTGAAATAGTCCAGGTCCGCCAGGATCAGTGCAGCGTTCTGGTGGGCAGCCGGGCCTGCCAGTTCCTTTTCGGCCAGGCCCAGGAAGGCGCCCCTGTTAAGCAGCCCGGTCAGATGGTCCCGTTCGGCACGTTCCCGGAGCCTCTTGATCAGGTGGCTGTTGCCGAGCGAGTTGATGGTGAAAGACAGCGAGACCAGCAGAATCAGGTGCATCAACGCCGCCGGTGCATAGCCGAAAAGTGTCCGGAAGGAACTCCCGTCCGGCCCTTCCAGTACAAACGTGACGCCCCGGCCCAAGTAGTACAGGGACGTAAGTCCGGCGATGAGGGCCAGAAACTTCGTCATCCGGGACTGGGCGGACTTCGCCAACCACAACTCTCCTGCGGCCATGCCAAGGCCTGCTGCCGTCATTCCCAGATACATCAAGCCTCCGGACCACAGGCTGGATTCGACACCGTCCATCGCTGATGCAAGGAAGGTGATCAGCGGTGCCGGCGATATCTGCCACGCGCTGACTTTTCGCTCGCGAAGAGCTCGAGCGCCGGCCCAAATGCTGAACGCACCGGCCACGATCAGCGCTTTGCCCGGCGGATTGGCCCAAGCCAGAAAGGAGGTTCCGTTCAGCAGGAAAGCGAAATTTCCGGCGAAGAAGAGAAGGAGGGCAACCCGCCACCACGTGGTGGAGGTGGACCGGATTCGCCGGGAGGAGGCGGCGGACAGCACTATCAGGGTCAACGTGACTATCCCCAGGACCATCCTTACGGAGAACGGGTCCAGGACTATCGCTCCTTCATGCAAAGAGGCTGTAATCATGGCTCGGTCCTGCTACCGGCCAACCACCGCGAACATCCTGTTTGTTGACCTCATGGCTCTTTGACCTCGCAAAACATCTGATCCCCCAGTAAGTTGTGGCGGCCGATTGGCCGCAAAACCACAGTCAAGCACGTTTTCCTGCTTCAGCATCCAACGGTCGCCACAAGCGGCGAAAAAGTTTTTCTGATTTTCGCGTCACGATCAGGGGTTTGGGTGCACCTTAACCGTAAGGGTCCCTCTTGCCCGAAGTTCGGACTATCCACATACGCCCAAAAAACCGTTGCTACCCGCACGCCCTGATGGTTCGATGGGGTTCATGGCTACCGCAGAGAGTTACGTCATCGCGATCGGAACCAAGAAAGGCCTGTGGCTCGCAAGCAGCCCGGACCGCAAAGTATGGTCCCTCTCCGGCCCGCACTTCCTGATGAGTGAAATACCCAGCATCGGGATAGATACACGGGACGGCAAAACACGAATCATGGTGGGTGTGCGGTCCGAGCATTGGGGTCCCACCGTTGCCCACTCGGACAACCTCGGCGCTACATGGACCGAGCCCGAGCACGGCGCCATCAAGTTCCCGGAGGGCACCGACGCCGCATTGGAGCGCATCTGGCAGATATACCCCGACGCCGCATCACGCCCGGGAGTTGTCTGGGCCGGGTGCGAGCCGATTTCCGTTTGGAAGTCAACCGACGGCGGCGAGCACTTCGAGCTGAACCGCGGACTCTGGGACCACCCCCACCGTAGTGAGTGGGGTGCCGGCTACGGCGGGGCGGCGGCGCACTCCATAGTGGTTGATCCTTCCGGGGAGAAGGTTCACATCGCCATGAGTACGGGCGGCGTTTACAGATCGCTCGACGGCGGCGCCTCCTGGGAGCCGCGCAACAAGGGAATCTCGGCCTACTTCATGCCCGATCCCAACCCGGAGTTCGGCCAGTGCGTTCACAAGATCGCGGCGGATGCCGCCGTCGAGGACCGTTTGTACGCGCAGAACCATCACGGCGTGTATCGCACGGACGATGGAGGCGAGAACTGGGACTCAATCGCGGACGGACTTCCGGCGGACTTCGGGTTCGTGATGCTGACTCATCCTCGGCGCGAGGGCACGGCGTGGGTGGTTCCGTTGAAAGCTGATGGCGAACGCATCCCGCCGGACAGCAAGCTCAGCGTCCATCGCACAGACGACGCCGGCCGGACGTGGAAAGAGCTGCATACCGGTCTCCCGGACCACGAATACAACGCCGTGCTGAGGGACGCAGCGTCCGTGGACACCGCCGAACCCACCGGCGTGTACTTCGGAACCCGCGGAGGCGCCGTGTATGCCAGCGCGGACGAGGGTGAGACGTTTACCGAAGTGGCATCGCACTTGCCGGACGTGCTGTGCGTGCGAGCCGCCGTCGTGGTGGGAAACCCGGCAGGGGCAGAAATCCCGCTGGCAGCCGCGGAAGCCACGTTGGTGGCGGAAACTGAACAATTCGTGGAGGCAGCAGCGCAGACGCGGGATCCTGGTACCGAAAACCAAGCCCCGGTGCCTGGTTAGGCCCATCATGGCTGACTATACGGTCGTGTTGCCTGGTGTCCTGCAGCCACTCGTCGGCGGACAGTCCTATCTGACTGCGTCCGCCGACGGGGCTGTGACCGTTGGACAGTTGCTGGACTCGGTGACCGGAGATTATCCGGTGCTGGCCAGGCGTTTGCGTGATGAAACCGGGGCTCTCCGCCGTTTCGTGAATATTTACGTTAACGGTGACGAGATCCGGCGTGTGAAAGGTCTTGATACTGAAGTTGCGGCCGGCCAGGAGGTTGTGATCATCCAATCCGTGGCTGGCGGCTGAGAGGGGTTTGGGGTCGAGCCGGATCAGGCGACACGCCAAACACTGCATTCGTCGGTGTTGATGGCTTTCCGCATTCCTGAGGCGTGGTCCATGATCCACACCACGCCGATGCCCGGCGCAGTTTCCTGGACGCGTCCGCGGCGGATAACCACGTCATCATAGGCGGGTCCCACGGACAGGCGGGCTTCGATCTCGTCTCCCCGATGGAGCTGGCTGATCGCGCGTATACGTGTTGTGTGTGTTGTGACTTCCTTCAACATGGTGGCCTCCTGGGCTGGAGCTTGTGCCTGCACTTGCCGGCTCTTCCAGTGTGGCGCGGCAATGTTGCCACGGTATTTCGGCCCGGTTAGGGTCCCGTTAGCATTCCGGGATGGTTGGGTTTCCAGGTGAACAGCCCCGCCTGCCGGGCTCGGTGACTACCCGGTTGTAGCCTGATCTCGGTTGCTGAGACTCACAGGAACCACAGGCTCCGGCTCAGGGAGATCGAATGGGTGCGCTACGGCGATCAATCGCGTTATCTACAGGCTTGGTGGTGTTTGCTACCGGCCTGTTCTTCGTACAGACCCCCGCGACGGCGGTGCCGTTGCCCGGGCCGGACAATCCGAACGTCCAGTTCGTGGAGGGTACGCCGCACTCGGAGCATGAGTTCGAGAATCCCCCCGAGCGTGCCACGCCGTTCAATACCGGCCCTGACTCGGGCGCAGGTCCAGACTCCGGCGCGGCGGCTGCCGGGCCCAGCGGCGACATCCGGGTACGGCTGGTCACGGCCAAATTGGCGGACAACGGCAACACGGTCTCCATGACCAGTGCCGAGCAAGCTGTCACTGCGTCCAGCAATTACTGGAAAGCCATGACGGCCAACAAACTGTCCATGACGGTGAATACCAAGGTTGCCGGTCACCAGTCCAAGGCGAAGTCCACCGATAGCTACAGCACCATCATGTCCACCATCACCAGCGAGCTGGGTTGGTCGGCCAGCCCGTACACGGCACTGGTGATTTTCATTCCCACGTCCACTTTGTCCGGAAACGCCCTGGGCGCCGGATACAGCAGCGGAAGCTACAGCGGCCGGGTCCTCCTGCCGCAAATCAGCGGGTTCACGAACAACGTGATGAGCCATGAGTTCGGGCATGTCATCGGCCTGATGCATGCGGACGCGTTGCAGTGCGGCAGTGGTGCGTCCGACGTCGGCGTTGACGGTTACGGTCGGTTCACGGATCCTTCGTGCTACATCCGGGAGTACGGTGACACGACGGACATCATGGGTGCCGCCCAATTCGAATCGCCCGTGGTGAGCAGCTCGCTCTGGGACTACGCGGGGCTGGGTCGTGGCGACGAAATCCGGGACGTGGGGATTGCCACCGGCGCTAAGACCTACACGCTCAAACCATGGGGTGGAACGGATGCCCAGCGTGCCATCAAGTTCACGGATCCCATCAGCAAAGAGGTCTACTACCTTGAGCTGCGGCAGGCCGCCGGATATGACAGCTACCTGGACGACTCCGGCAAGCCAGCAGGAAACAGGGGCGTCAAGATCGTCCAACGCGGCGGAGCCACGGTCGCTTCGTCCCTGATCCTCATGCCGTCCACCAAGCCATTCCCGGAACCTTGGTACGCCACCAACCACGCATGGCAGGCCGGCAGCACTTTCACCACCTATACCGGCACTCAGGTGACCATCAATTCGGTGTCCACCACAACGGCGTCGGTCACTATTTTTGCCGACCCCAAGCTCACGGCGAAGATTCGGTTCTCGGCCGGCGACTTCGACGGCGATAAGCTCGCCGACGTCCTCTCCCGTGAGGCGGACGGCTCCCTGATGCTGTACACAGGACTGCCCGGTAACAGGCTCAACAATCCCCGTGAGATTGGCTCGGGATGGAACATCTTTGATGCCATCACCGGTATCTCGGACTTTGACGGCGACGGCCGCGGGGACATTTTGGCACGCACCAGCGACGGTGCCTTGTGGCTGTATCCGGGCGATGGTCGCGGCGGTTTCCTGGCCAAGCGGCAGATCGGATCAGGTTGGCAGGGCTTCTCAAACCTCATTGGCGTGGGGGATTTCGACGGCGATGCCCGCCCCGATCTCATGGCCACCAAGCCCGATGGCAGTCTGTGGCTCTACCCAAGCGACGGCCAAGGTGGATTCCGGGCATGGTCGCAGATCGGCTCCGGCTGGAACGGCTTCACCAGCATCACTTCCGACGACTCCTTTAGCGGTGCCGGTGCCGGACTGCTGGCGCGGACAAGCGACGGCACTCTCTACCTGTACCCCGGAAACGGCTGGGGTGGCTTCGTGCCCCGCATCAACCTCGGGGGTGGTTGGAATTCGGTGGGCGACATCGTGAGTGGGCAGGACTTCACGGGTGATGCGAAGTCGGACGTGCTGACCGCGACCTCGTCAGGAACCATGCGCCTCTACCCGGGCAGCGGTTCGGGATTTGCCGATCGGCTGGCCATTGGGGCCGGGTGGAACCAGTTCAGCCAGGTGTGGGAGGCAGGAGATTTCGACGGCGATGGTGTCGCGGACATCCTTGCCCGCGGCACCAATGGTGTGTTGTGGCTCTACCCCGGCAACGGTTCCGGCGGATTCCTGCCAAGGGTCCAAGTGGGTTCTGGGTGGGCCGCGTTCACCTCCGTTCTCAGTGCGGGAGATTTCGACGGCGATGGCCACCCGGACCTTGTGGCGCGGACCTCTGACGGTGTGTTGTGGCTGTATCCGACGGATGGGCGCGGCCAGTTCCTGGCCCGCAAACAGATTGGCACAGGGTGGCAAGGCTTCACGCAGATGCTGGCACCGGGCGACTTTTCGGGCGACGGCAAAGCCGATCTCGTGGCGCGGGCCGCCGACGGAAATCTTTGGCTCTACCCGGGCAACGGAGCCGGTGGTTTCCAGTCATGGCGGCAGATCGGAACCGGCTGGAACATTTTCGATTCAGTCATGCAGGGCGGTGACTTCAACGGCGATGGCCGGGAAGACATCATGGCCCGCGGAAGCGATGGCTCACTGTGGCTCTACCCGGGCAACGGCAACGGGGGCTTCCTGACACGGGCTTCCCTGGGGGCAGGCTGGAACATGTTCTCTACCTTCGCCGCTTTGGGGAATGGCTTTACGGGATTGGGGAATCCTTCAGTTGTTGGAATCGCCGGTGATGGAACATTGTTCCTTTACGTCGGCACCGGCCAGGGGGCCTTCCAGAAGGTGGTGGTGGACCCGCGGTAGGGGATTAGCGCCTCGCTCCTGCCCAGTTGCGCCCCTCCCGTTGTGCGCTCCTGCCCAGTTGCGCTCCCGCCCAGTGCCAGACCCGGCCCGCGAGCAGCAAAATGCCCGGCACGTCACAGGACGTGCCGGGCATTTCCGTTGCTCCAGGCCGAGTAACCGGGCAGGAGCGTCGGGGTTAGACGTGCTGGTGTGGCTTGTGGATGCCAAGTTCCGCAGTGGGCGTCTTGGCTGATTCGCGGGCTGTCATGGCCGAGACAGCTGCGATGACGCAGATGACCGCGGTAAAGATGGAGATCTGGACCCAACCGCCGGGCTTGGTGCCACCCAGGGCGGTGACGATTGCGGGAGCGAAGCCTGCCATTAGGAAGCCGAGCTGCGTACCGATGGCCAAGCCGGAGAAGCGGACCTTGGTGCTGAACATTTCACCGTAGAAGGACGGCCATACTGCGTTGGCTGCGGCGTATCCGAAGGAGAAGTAGACAACGGAGACCAGGAACATCAGCGGCACATTGCCGCCCTCCAGGGTCAGCAGGAACACCGGCGTCATGATGGCGCTGGACAAAGCTCCGTAGATGAATACGGGTTTGCGGCCGATCTTGTCCGAGAGCATGCCGAACAGTGGCTGGGTTCCCAGGGCAACAACGTTTGCCGCGACCACCAGCCAGAGCGTGATGGTGCTGTTGACGCCGGCAACGTCCTGGGCGTATTTGATGGCGAGCGTACCAAAGACAGTGCTGACGGCGGCGATGAAGGCGCAGCAGACCACGCGGAGAACATCGCGCCAGTGCAGCCTGAGGAGGTCGGCAACGGGGAGCTTGGAGATCTGGTTGTTCTTCTTGGCTTCGGCGAATGCGGGCGGTTCGTGCAGGGTGCGGCGGATGAAGAAGGCCACCAGTACTACCACAGCGCTGAGCCAGAACGGGATGCGCCAACCGATGCCGTACTTGATGTCATCCGGCAGGGCCACCACGGGGATGAAGACGAGGGCTGCAAGGATTTGGCCACCCTGTGTACCGGTGAGGGTCCAGGAGGTGAAGAAGGAGCGGCGGTTGTCCGGGGCGTGCTCAAGGGTCATGGAGGAAGCGCCGGCCTGCTCGCCTGCAGCGGAGAGGCCCTGGCAGAGCCGGGCGAGGACCAGCAGGGCCGGAGCCCACCAGCCAATGGTCTTGAAGTCGGGGAGGCAGCCGATAACAAATGTGGCTGCCCCCATGAGGACCAGCGTGAACATCAGGACCTTCTGCCTGCCAATGCGGTCACCGAAGTGACCCAGAATCACCGCACCCACGGGGCGGGCAACGTAGGCGAAGCCGAAAGTTGCGAAGGACATGATGGCCGCGTTCGCGTCGGCGGAGGGAAAGAAGACGTGGGGGAAGATCAGGGCCGCGGCAGAGCCGAAGATGAAGAAGTCGTAATACTCGACGGCGCTGCCCAGGAAGCTGGCAAGCGCGGCTTTCTTGGGGGTTCCGGAAGTGGTTTCAGTGCCTGGCGTCGCTGACGGCATTGTTTGGCTCATGGGGTGTTCCTTCTGTGACGACGATGTCGCGGATCTGGCTTCTGTGGGGAGACCCAAGCATGGTGCGGCCGGTCGATCCCTGCATTAGTAACCACATGGTGAGAGCTACTTGTGCAATACAGCAATAGTGGCTGTGAGTGGGGTCACTTGTCAAGAGATGTCACCACCATCTAGAAATAGCTCTCACTATGTGAGAGCATCAAAACATGAGTGTGAAAGAGGACACAAAGACCGACATGGTCGGCAAGGCCTTGAGCCTGTTGGTTCTATTGGGAAATGAACCGCGCGGGGCGAGTGCGGCGGATCTGGCAAGGAGTGCGAATCTCCCGTTCAGCACCACGTACAGACTGCTGGGTTCACTGACCCGCGATGGATTTGTTGACTACGAGCCCGATGGGCGTCGGTACCACTTGGGACTACGCGTCTTCCAGCTCGGCCAGCGCGTTTCCAATCACCACGGCTTCGCGGCAACGGCGCTGCCCGTCCTTCAGCGTGTCACTGAAATTACGCATGAGGCCACCATCTTGTCCGTGCGCGACGGCAATCATCACCTCACTGTAAACAAGGTGGACGGACCCAAGACCTTTCGGGTCACCAGCGACCCCGGTCACCTGGGCGCCTTGCACACTACCTCCGTGGGTAAGGCGATCGTGGCGTTTGAGGATGAGATCGAGCGGAAGAGGCTGCTGGAGGAGCTCCCCCTGGATCCGCTCACCGAGCACACCATTACCGACCGCGACAAGTTCCGCGAGGAGATCGAGCAGGTGCGACGCCAGGGTTACGCGGTGATGGATGAAGAAAACGAGATTGGCATGCGCGCCGTCGCTGTTCCGGTTCTCAACTCACAGGGCCATGCGTTCGCCTCCCTCGCCACGGCCGTCCCGGTGTTCCGCATGAGCATGGAGGAATTGATTGCCCACGTCCCTACCCTGCAGGAGGCCGCGGCTGAACTCGCGGCCCGCCTGCCCCAGCGGTGACCCTCACCCAACCAGGTCGCAATAGTGCGCGTTTAGACGGCTCTAAGCGCGCTTAACTGCTACTTGGTTGGGTGCGCACTGTGGAAATGTTCGCGATAAGAACAAGCGTGCGGAATATGAACACTTGTAGTAATCTAAATAACACCCCGGCTGGAAGCGCCCCAGAAAGCGCCAAAAGCTCGGCGGTGCTGAAGTCAAAGGAGCTTTAGGATGAGCAACCGAGCCGAGTCCGTTCTGGTGGGCCTCGTAGGCGAAGGCGTCATGCCCTCACTCACGCCGCCCATGCACGAACGCGAAGCCGATGTGCAGGGCCTTCGCTTGCTGTACCGCCCCATCGACTTGCTGGAACTGCAGTTGCCGGCCACCGCCGTCGGGGATCTCCTGACGGCGGCGCAGCGCATGGGCTTCAACGGACTGAACATCACGCATCCGTGCAAGCAGTTGGTGCTGGGGCACCTTGATGAAATTTCCGACGACGCCGCGCGCCTGGGTGCCGTCAATACCGTCCTGATTCAGGACGGCCGGCTGATTGGCCACAACACTGACTTCTCCGGCTTCGGCTCGGCGCTCGCGGACGGCCTCCCCGAGGCGCGACTAGACCGCGTAGTTCAGTTAGGTGCAGGCGGTGCCGGTTCCGCCGTCGCCTACGCACTCCTCAAAGCCGGCGTCGGCACCCTGGACCTGGTGGACATGGATCCCGCCCGCGCCGCGGAACGTGCCGCCGAGCTCGGGGGGCTTTTCCCTGAAGCCACCGTTACGCCGCGGAGCATCAACGAGCTGCCCGAGATCATGCCCCTCGCTGACGGCTTGGTGCACTGCACTCCCATCGGCATGGCGGCCCACCCCGGGCTCCCCTTGGACATGGGCCTGGTGGAGCCGCGGCATTGGGTGGCGGACATCGTCTACCGCCCCATCGAAACGCAACTGGTCCGCGAGGCGCGGGCCAAGGGATGCGACGTCCTCGACGGCGGTCGCATGGCAGTCGGTCAGGCAGCCGACGCCTTCCAGCTCATCACTGGACGCGAGGCGGACCGCGATCGCATGCGGGCGCACTTCCTGGAGCTGATCGCCGCCGAAGAAGAGGCGCTCTTGGCAAAGGCGGCCAACTGATGCGCACCGGAATCGCCACGGTTTGCCTGTCCGGCACGCTGAAGGAGAAGATGCAGGCCTGCGCGATTGCGGGCTTCGATGGCATCGAGATCTTCGAACAGGACCTCGTCACGTCCCCCCACAGCCCGGAAGAGGTCCGGACAATGGCCGCCGACCTCGGCTTGGGCCTGGATCTCTACCAGCCGTTCCGGGATTTCGACGGCGTCACTCCGGACCTGCTGAAGGCCAACCTCAAGCGGGCCGAGGCCAAGTTCAAGCTCATGTCACGTTTGGGCATGGACACCATCCTGGTCTGCTCCAACGTGGCCACGGCAACCATTGACGACGACGATCTCAGAGCCGAGCAGCTCGCGGAATTGGCAGAGTTGGCCGGGGCGCACGGCGTCAAGGTTGCCTACGAAGCCCTGGCGTGGGGCAAATACGTCAACGACTACGAGCACGCCTACCGCCTGGTTGAGATGGTGGACCACCCCAACCTCGGCACCTGCCTTGACTCCTTCCACATTCTTTCCCGTGACTGGGACACCGCGCCGATCGAGCAGATCAACGCGGAGAAAATCTTCTTCGTTCAGGTTGCCGACGCCCCCAAGCTCTCCATGGACGTGCTGTCCTGGAGCCGCCATTACCGGGTTTTCCCGGGTGAGGGCCAGTTCGAGCTTGCCAAGTTCATGGGCCACGTTGTCCGTGCCGGATACACGGGCCCGGTCTCCCTCGAGGTCTTCAATGATGTCTTCCGCCAGTCGGACACCGAGCGCACCGCCGTGGATGCCATGCGCTCCCTCATCTGGCTGGAGGAACAGAGCGCCAAGTGGCTCGCAAGCACCTCCGTGGCAGATGCACCGGAAGACAAAGCCGCGTCCCGCCGTCGTTATCCCATGGAACTGGCCACGCTGCCCAAGGTGAGCGAACCCGCCGGCTTCAACTTTGCCGAGGTCAAGGCTGACGACACCGCTCAGCTTGAGAAGCTCCTGGGCCAGCTCGGCTTCGGGTTCGAAGGCCGCCACCGCACCAAGGATGTCCAGCTCTGGACCATGGGCCAGGCGCGCGTCATCATCAACGAGCAAGCGGCCTCGCACACCGAACCGGCTATCGCCGCGTTGGGGTTCGACGTCGACTCTCCAGTGATTGCCTCCGCTCGCGCCCAGCAGCTCAAGGCGCCCGTGGTGGCCCGCAAGGTCCAGGCCGACGAGGAAGTCTTCCAAGGCATTTCTGCCCCTGACTCCACCGAGATCTTCCTGTGCCAGGGCAGCCCGGACGGGACGGCGGCGTGGACGCACGAGTTCGGCGAGGGTCTGGAACACGCCTCCAGCGCACAGAACGCCGTCATTGACCACGTCAACCTCGCCCAGCCGTGGCAGCACTTCGACGAAGCCGTCCTCTTCTACACCAGCGCCCTCGCCTTGGAACCGCAACCCTTCGCGGAGGTCCCCAGCCCCAGCGGACTGGTGCGCTCGCAGGTGATGCAGACCAGCAACGGCGCCGTCAGGCTGGTGCTCAACCTGGCTCCGGCCCAGCAGGCACAAGAAAAAGCCCGCAAAACGTACCAGGAACACATCGCGTTCGCCGTGGAAGACCTCGTGGCTACGGCCCGGTCCGCCCGCGATCGTGGCCTTGAGTTCCTCCAGATTCCGGCCAACTACTACGAGGACCTGGACGCCCGGTTCGATCTTGAACCCGGATTCCTGGCCACCCTCAAGGAGCTCAACCTCCTCTATGACCGGGACGCCAACGGCGAGTTCCTCCACTTCTACACGGCCACTGTGGGCAGTGTGTTCTTCGAAATGGTGGAGCGCCGCGGCAACTACGACGGCTACGGGGCGCCCAACGCCCCGGTGCGCCACGCCGTCCAATACGACTCGCTCCACCGGGCTTAGACCCGAAACCAAAGAGAATCCATCAACCGAAAGGAGCCGGCCGTGCCGCAAGAACAGACAGCACCAGCGCTCGAATCCGAGGAGCTCGTGCCCGCCGCTGAGCCACACGCTGCGCACGATTCCAAGAAAGTGGAAACCCAGGCCGATCTCAGTGCTGAGATCAAGGGCATCGGGGACCGCTACGCCGAGGCCCTGAAGAATGGCAAAGGCCCGGAAACCATGCCGCGCCTGGACTACGCTCCTTACCGCAGCAGTATCCTCCGCCACCCCACCAAGAGCCTGCACCACGCGGACCCGGAGACAATCGAGCTCTACTCGCCCGCGTTCGGACACCAGGATGTCCACGCCTTGGAATCGGACCTGACCATCCAGCACAACGGCGAGCCCCAGGGCGAACGCATCATCGTGGCCGGCCGCGTCCTTGATGGCGACGGCAGGCCGGTTGCCGGTCAGCTCGTGGAGATCTGGCAGGCCAACGCCTCCGGCCGCTACATCCACAAGCGCGACCAGCACCCCGCACCGCTGGACCCGAACTTCACCGGCGTCGGGCGTTGCATCACCGGCGACGACGGCTCGTACAGCTTCACCACCATCAAGCCCGGCGCGTACCCGTGGAAGAACCACCTGAACGCCTGGCGCCCGGCCCACATCCACTTCTCCATGTTCGGCTCGGAGTTCACCCAGCGAATCGTCACCCAGATGTACTTCCCGGGCGACCAGCTCTTCCCGCTGGACCCCATCTACCAGTCGATCGTGGACCAGGATGCCCGCGACCGCCTGGTGGCACAGTACGACCACGAGCTGACCAGTCCGGAATGGGCCCTCGGCTACAAATGGGACATCATCCTGACAGGTTCCAAGCGGACCTGGACCGAAAACGAAGCATACGGCGACGCCGGGGACGAGGAGTAAAGCGCATGAGCAAGCTGGCACCCACACCGGGTCAGACCGTAGGCCCTTTCTACGGCTACGCCCTCCCCTTCAACAAGGACAACGAACTCCTGGCGCCGGGCAGCCCCGGCAGCATCCGCCTCCAGGGCACCGTGTATGACGGCGCGGGCAATGCCATTCCGGACGCCATCCTGGAAATCTGGCAGCCGGACTCCGAGGGCAAGATCGTCCAGCGCACCGGCTCCCTGGTCCGCGACGGCTACACGTTCACCGGCTGGGGCCGCGGCTCCGTGGGCAACTCGGGCGTGTACACGTTCACCACGGTCAACCCCGGCCCCACGGCTCCCGGCGCTGCAGCGTTCATCTCCGTGGCTGTGTTTGCCCGCGGCCTCATGAACCGCCTCTTCACCCGTGTGTACCTGCCGGAAAACGAGGAAGCGCTGGCCAACGATCCTTTGCTGAGCTCCCTGGATCCCGAACGCCGCAAGACCCTGATCGCACGCCGCGATCCCGACGGTGGCCTCACCTGGGACATCCGCCTGCAGGGCGGCGACGAGACCGTGTTCCTGGATTTCCAGCAGGACGGATCGCTGGATCTGGCTTCCGAGGATCAGGCAACCCGATGACCGACGGCGACTTCGGCCTCCTGAGCCCCGTTTCGGCGTCGCCCGCTGTGACGGCGCTGACGGGCGACCGTGCCGTGATGGCGGCAATCCTCGACGTCGAAGCCTCTTGGGCTTCCGTCCTCGAGGATGCGGGGCTGGTCCCCGCCGGATCCGCCGCTGTGGTGGCCGAAGCCGCCTCGATCGAGCATTACGACGCTGCCTCAATTGCCGAACGCGCCCAGGGTGGCGGCAACCCGGTCATTCCCTTGCTAGGAGACTTGCGCGCCCGCGTCCGGGAGTTGGACTCGGGCGGGATCGGTGCCGGCAAAGCCGTCCACACCTCGCTGACCAGCCAGGACGTCCTGGACTCAGCCCTCATGCTGCTGGCCAGCCGCACCATTTCAGCGTTGCTGGCTGACGTCAAGGGCACGACGACGGCGCTCGCCACCTTGGCGGAGCAGCATGCGGACACGCTGTGCGTGGGCAGGAGCCTGACGCAACACGCGCTTCCGTATACGCTCGGGCTCAAGGCTGCGCAGTGGTTCCAGGGCGTAGCGGCTGCCGCTGCCCGCTTTGAATCCCTGGAATTGCCGGTTCAGTTCGGCGGGGCCGGTGGGACGTTGGCCTCCGGCACGAAGCTCACCGCTGGCTCGGCCTCTACGCCGTTCACCCTTGCGGATTCCTTGGCTGCCGAACTGGGCCTCGCACCTGTTCCGGCCCCTTGGCACACCAACCGCCTGGCCATCACGGCCCTGGGCGACGGCCTCGCTGCCGTCATCGATTCCTTCGGCAAGATCGCTGCCGACCTGCTCTTCCTGAGCCGACCGGAAGTTGCTGAACTTGGCGAACCCCTGGCTGCCGGACGCGGTGTTTCTTCGGCCATGCCGCAGAAGCAGAACCCCGTGCTGTCAGTCCTGATCCGCAGCGCAGCGTTGCAGGCTCCTGGTCTTGCAGCTCAACTGCACCTCGCGGCGGCTACCTTCAACGACGAGCGGCCCGATGGCGCCTGGCACAGTGAATGGCCGGCCCTGCGCCAACTGCTCGCGTTGGCTCTGGGGGCTGCCGGTCACCTCCGCGAGCTCACCGAAGGCCTGCGGGTCTTCCCCGACGCCATGCGCCGGAACCTCGAGCTCTCGGGACCACTGCTGCTCAGCGAAGGTGTGTCGGCCGCCGTCGCGCCTCTCCTCGGCGAGGACGGAAAACAAAAGCTGCAGGCCGTCGTCGACGAGACCCTGAAGGCGCCCGCCGCCGAGCAGTCCCGGATTTACACCAAGCTTTTGCGTGAAGCCGTGCCCGCGGACAAGCTCTCGGACGCCGAACTCGAAGCTCTCCTGAACCCCGCGAGCTATCTCGGCGAAGCATCGGAGATCAGCCGCCGCATCCTGGCCGCCTACCCGGATTATGCAGGAACCTCGAAAGGAGCCCCCCGTGGCTAAGCCAACTGTCAAGGCCGTACTGCTGTCCCCGCAGCGTGAACTGGGAGCCAAACCGCTCTTGGTGGTGGGCCCGTCATTGGGCACCTCCACCATTCTCTGGACCGAAACCGCGTCGCTCCTCGGCGACGACTACGACGTCATCGGCTGGGACCTCCCGGGCCACGGCATCTCGCCGACCACCACGGAAGGTTTCGATGTTGCGGAACTGGCTGACGCCGTCGTCGATCTTGTCGACTCGGTGTCGCCGGAATCAAAGTTCCACTACGCCGGTGTTTCGCTGGGCGGGGCCACGGGCCTGCAGCTTGGCATCAAGCACGGCGACCGGCTCCGCAGCCTGTCCGTCCAGTGCAGCGGCGCCAAGCTCGGCACCCCCGAAGGCTGGCTGGAACGCGCGGAGACCGTCCGCAATCTCGGCACGCCTGTGATGATCCAAGGCTCCGCTGAACGCTGGTTCGGCCCCGGTTT
This sequence comes from Arthrobacter sp. TS-15, assembly GCF_006964045.1. Lineage (NCBI taxonomy): Bacteria > Bacillati > Actinomycetota > Actinomycetes > Micrococcales > Micrococcaceae > Arthrobacter > Arthrobacter sp. TS-15. Next base: position 57,454 of record NZ_SDXQ01000012.1, read on the forward strand.
CATGGACCGTCAGCCGGACATCAGCAGCCGTCTCCTGCACGCCCTCCGCGACGCCGATCGCTTTGGCTACTCGTTCTGCTGCGAAGCCCTCGCCGCATTCGATGTCCGCGAGCAACTGGGCAGCATCACCGTTCCCACGCAGGTGATTGCCGGCGTCGAGGATTCCGTGGCTCCGCCGTCGATGGCCGAATCTGTTGCGGACGGGATCAGGGCTGGCGGCGGTTTCGCCGTGGTGGAAACGCTCGACGGCGTGGGTCACCTGGCGCCCGCAGAAGCGCCGGCCGCTGTGGCCGGCTTGATGCGCACTTTCATGAAGGAGAACGGACGATGAGTACTGTTTCCGGCGATGCTGAACGCAACGGCGCCGTCCAGCCAGATGCCACCGCACAGGACATTTACGACGCCGGCATGGTGGTTCGCCGCGAAGTGCTGGGCGATGCGCACGTGGACCGGGCCAACGCAGGCAAGGACTCCTTCACGGAGGACTACCAGGACATGATCACCAGGATCGCCTGGGGTGGCATCTGGACCCGGCCGGGCCTGAGCCGGCAGATGCGGTCCGCCGTTACCCTCACGGCACTGGTAGCGCACGGTCACTGGGATGAGCTGGCCATGCATATCCGGGCAGCCCTCAACAATGGCCTGAGCAGGGACGAGATCAAGGAAATCCTGCTGCAGACCGCCATTTATTGCAGTGTGCCGTCGGCCAATTCCGCGTTCAAGACGGCCCAGAAGGTCTTCGCCGAGATCGACGCGGCCTCCACCCCCAACTAGTCCCCACCCCGAAGGAAATCCCATGAACCAGGCTTTCGTGTACGACGCCGTGCGCACGCCCTTTGGCAAGTTCGGCTCCGGCCTTGCCGCTGTCCGTCCCGACGACCTTGCCGCCCACGTGGTCCGTGAGTCCGTCAAGCGTGCTCCGGGGCTTGATGTTGAGCGGATCGACGAAGTGGTGTTCGGCAATGCCAACGGTGCCGGCGAGGAGAACCGCAACGTTGCCCGCATGGCTACCTTGCTGGCTGGCCTGCCGGTTTCCATTCCGGGAACCTCGGTCAACCGGCTCTGCGGATCCTCCTTGGATGCGGCGATCATCGCTTCGCGCCAGATCAACGCCGGCGATGCCGAACTCATGCTGGTGGGCGGCGCGGAATCCATGTCCCGCGCGCCGTGGGTGCTGCCGAAGACGTCCAAGCCGTACCCGGCCGGCGACATGACGCTCGCTTCAACCACGCTCGGTTGGCGCCTGGTGAACCCGGCCATGAACAAGGACTGGACCATCTCCCTGGGCGAAGCCACCGAACGGCTGCGCGAGAAGTACGGAATCACCCGGGAACGGCAGGATGCTTTTGCGGCTGATTCGCACAACCTGGCCGACGCCGCGTGGAACGAAGGCTTCTACGATTCTTTGGTGTCGCAGGTTCCGGGCACGGACCTCGTCCGTGACGAGGGCATCCGTGCCGGTTCCTCGGCGGAGAAGCTTGCCGGTTTGAAGACGGTGTTCCGCCCTGAGTCTGACGGGCCCGACGGCGGCACGGTCACCGCCGGTAATGCGTCGCCTTTGTCCGATGGTGCTTCGGCGGCGTGGATCGGTTCGGAGGCGGCTGCTGGGATTCTTGGCTTGGAGCCGTTGGCCCGCATCGCCGGCCGTGGTGCGCACGGCAACGATCCCCAGTTCTTCGGTTTCGCCCCGGTGGAAGCCGCGAACAAGGCCCTCGCGAAGGCGGGCATCGGCTGGGACCAGGTGGGCGCCGTCGAACTTAATGAGGCGTTTGCCGCGCAATCGCTGGCGTGCGTGGATGCGTGGGGGATTGATCCCGCGATTGTGAACCGTCACGGTGGCGCCATCGCGATGGGCCACCCGCTCGGTGCCTCCGGTACCCGCATCCTGGGTACGCTCGCCCGCTCTTTGCAGGCTTCCGGGCAGCGCTGGGGAGTTGCGGCGATCTGCATCGGCGTGGGCCAGGGCCTGGCACTGGTGCTGGAAAACGTTTCTGCCGGAGTTTCAGAAGGAGTCTAGGGCGATGCTGAATTTCATTGACACTGTTGGCGAGGCTGTCGCCGGCATCAAGGACGGTTCCACCGTGATGATCGGCGGGTTCGGTAACGCCGGGCAGCCGTTCGAACTGATCGACGCGCTGATGGACTGCGGCGCGAAGGACCTGACCGTGGTGAACAACAACGCCGGCCAGGGCGATCAGGGCCTCGCGTTGCTGATCAAGGAGGGCCGAGTCCGCAAGATGATCTGCTCGTTCCCGCGGCAGTCCGATTCCTGGCATTTCGACGCCAAGTTTCACGCCGGTGAGATCGAGCTGGAACTGGTCCCGCAGGGCAATCTGGCCGAGCGTATCCGGGCTGCTGGTGCCGGTATCGGTGGGTTCTTCACGCCCACCGGGTACGGCACCACGTTGGCTGAGGGCAAGGAAACCCGGTTGCTGGACGGGAAGTGGCAGGTCTTCGAAACGCCCATCCACGCCGACGTCGCACTCATCAAGGCACTCAAGGCTGACGGCAAGGGCAACCTCGTGTACCGCAAGACCGCCCGGAATTTCGGACCCATTATGGCCGCCGCTGCGAAGCACACCATCGTGCAGGTCTCGGAGATCGTGCCTACCGGTTCCCTGGATCCGGAGAACGTGGTGACCCCGGGGATTTACGTCAATAGTGTGGTCCGCGTCGATTCTGCCGGCAGTGGAGTCGGCACCAGCGCAGAGAAGGTGGCCTGAGCATGAGCACCCAAACCAGCATCCAGACCTCGGAGAAGCCGTTGGGCCGCGACGAGCTCGCCCAGTTGGTGGCCCGCGACATCGCCCCGGGTTCGTTCGTGAACCTGGGCATCGGCCAGCCCACGCTCGTGTCCAACTACCTCACCGAGGAACAGAACATCACGCTCCACACGGAGAACGGGATGCTCGGCATGGGCCCGGCCGCTGAGGGCGACGAGATCGACGGCGACCTGATTAATGCCGGCAAGATCCCCGTCACCGAACTGCCCGGGGCCTCGTACTTCCACCACGCCGACTCGTTCGCCATCATGCGCGGCGGGCATTTGGACATCTGCGTGCTCGGCGCCTTCCAGGTCTCCGCCACCGGCGACCTCGCCAACTGGCACACGGGAGCCCCCGACGCGATCCCGGCCGTGGGCGGTGCGATGGACCTGGCCACCGGCGCCAAGGATGTCTTCGTGATGATGACACTCTTGACGCGCGAGGGCGTATCCAAGCTGGTGGAGCAGTGCACGTACCCGCTCACCGGCGTCGGCTGCGTGACCCGCGTCTACACGGACAAGGCTGTGTTCCTCACCGGGCCCGATGGCGTCACCGTCCGCGAGACCTTCGGCTGCACCTTCGAAGAAATCCAGGAACTCGTGCCGCTGCCCCTGAAGAAGCCGGCCTAAGGGAGGCAGAGTAGGCCTCGCAAGTTCCGGCCCCCGCGTTGTGAGGCCCGCTCTGCAGGGTTTTCGGGGCGTGAGTCCTGCAGAGTAGGCCTCGCAACGCGATTTAGGATTGGTAACCATGACCGACTCCGCAATTACCCCCCAGGCAAGCGATCAGTATGTGCAGTCGCTGGCCCGGGGACTTGCCGTGATCCGGGCGTTCGACGCGAACAACCCCGTGATGACGCTCAGCGAAGTCGCGGCCCGCACCGATCTGACCCGTGCCACGGCCCGGAGGTTCCTGCACACCTTGGTTGAGCTGGGCTATGTCCGCACCGATGGCAAGACGTTCGCGCTCACGGCCAAGGTGCTGCAGCTCGGATACTCGTATCTGTCGGCGCTGTCTATTCCGCAGCTCGCCCAGCCGCACTTGGAACAACTGAGCCTAAAGCTGGGGGAGTCCACCTCCGCCGCGGTGCTGGACGGACCGGATATTTTCTATGTGGCCCGTGTCGCCACCCGCAGGATCATGAACGTCGGGATCACTGTGGGCACCCGCTTCCCCGCGTACGCCACGTCCATGGGTCGAGTGCTGCTCGCCGGATTGCCGCAGACCAAGCTGGAGGCTTACCTCGCGACGGCGGAACTCACCCCGCTCACCCCGCGGACCGTCGCCAGCGCCTCCGACTTGAGGGCCGCCGTCGAACATGTCCGCAGGCAGGGGTGGTGCCTCCTGGACCAGGAGCTGGAACTTGGGCTGATGTCCATCGCAGCACCGGTGTGGAACCACAACAACGGCGACAACGTGGCTGCGATCAACGTGTCCCTGCAGGCCCAGGCCGTTGCTGCCCAGCCGGACCCGGAGAAGTATCTGGAGGGCGTGCGCCAGGAAGTGGTGGCCACCGCGCAGGCAATCTCCCAAGACGTCTCCGCGAAGCACTAGCCGGTTCGAGCACTGACTACTTCCGGATCGCAGCCAATCGGGTCTCAAGGATCCGGCGGACCATCGAGTCCGGCACGGGGTTGTCCGCCGAGAACCGCAGCGTCCCCGGCGACCATGAGTAGCCCCCCAGCTCTTCGGACATTTCCGGCAGGATCTGCCCACTAAACGGGTACAGGGCAAGGTGCTTCTTGGTTTCGAGCACGCTCACAAAGCCCTTGCCCTCAACCAGCAAAGCGGGCATCCCGTAGCTGACGCCTTCTTCGGCGTCGGGGGCCAACTCGCGGGCGATCGCCACAATTCGCTCCAGAATCGGGCGGTTACCCTCGCTGACGCCCGCAAGATATTGGATAACGGTTCCCATGGCCCAATCCTGCGCCATCGACGGGAGTTTTTGTACAGCTAATGACCTCTAGACGTGGTTTTAGGGGCGGTATCTGTACAAAAACTCCAGAGCTTTAGCGCTCCGGGATCACCGCGATGCCCTGAATTTCGATCAGTGCTTCCTTCTGCCACAGGCGCGTGACACCGATGCCTGCCATGGCGGGGTACTGCGATCCCGCCATTTCGCGCCAGATGCGTCCGATTTCGCGGCCGTTGGCCATGTAGTCGTCAACGTCCGTGAGGTAGATGGTCACGTTGACCAGGTCCTCGGGCTGCCCGCCAGCTTCGCGCAACGTGGTCAAAACATTGGTGAACGCCTGCGTGAACTGTTCCACGATGCCGCCGGGAACGATCTTCATGTTCTTGTCCAAAGCCGTCTGCCCGCCCAGGAAGACGGTGTTGCCAGCCAGGATGCCGTGCGCAAAACCCGATGGTTTGGGCAGCGATTCCGGGTTGATCGTTGTGTGGCTCATGCTGTTCCTCCTCGTTGTGGCAACTGCAAAAACTTTTGGAAAGCCTCTGTGCAGATCATTTCTGCCGTGCTACGTTGAGCATATGTGACGATCGTAAAAAAGTCGACACATCACAAAATCTCGAAGGGAACCCGCAATGAAACTCGCCACCCTGCGCACGGCCAACGGAGGAACGACGGCGGCACTCGCCACGGGCGCCGACTCTTACCTCACCCTGCCCGCCGATGACGTCGGCGCGCTCCTGGCTCGGCCGGACTGGCGGAACGTTGTTGAAGAGGCTGCAGCGTCGAAGGAGCAGACCATAGTTGCGGCCGCCGACGCTGACCTCGCCCCGCTCCTTCCCCGGGCCGGCAAAGTCATCTGCTGCGGCTTGAACTATGGGGACCACATCCAGGAAATGGGCCGCGAACTGCCCGAATACCCCACACTGTTCGCCAAGTATGCGGACACCTTGGTGGGGGCTGAAGACGCCGTGGAAGTCCACGGCAGCGGCCGTGTCGACTGGGAAGCCGAGCTCGCCGTCGTCGTCGGTTCTGAACTGTTCCATGCAGACGAAGACCAGGCCCGTGCGGCCATTGCCGGGTACACGGTGGCCAACGACGTCTCCATGCGCGACTGGCAGAACCGGACCCTGCAGTGGTTCCAGGGCAAGGCCTGGGACGGCACAACCCCCGTGGGCCCGGTCATGGTCACGGCAGATGAAGCCGGGGAACACTTCGACGTCCGCGGCTACGTCAATGGCGAGCTTGTGCAGCAGGGAAACACCAGCACCCTGGTATTCGGCCCGGCACAGCTGCTGTCCTACATCTCGCAATTCACCGCTCTGCGTCCCGGCGACCTCGTCCTTACCGGAACACCCGGGGGAGTGGGCATGGGAATGACCCCGCCTCGCTTCCTTAGGGACGGCGACGTCCTCACTACGGAAATCGACGGGATCGGCCGGTTGGAGAACCAGTTCCGAATCCACGCACCCGTCGCAGTCCCCGCCTGACAGCAATCGTCCAGAACCACCAGATAAAAGGAGAAAACCCATGAGCCAGACCACCACCGAGTACCAACTCGAAGGCGATAACTCCATCTACGCGCAGGCTGACGGCAAGGTTGTCCCGGTTGTCACCCGCGCCGGAGCTGAGGACACCAACACTGCGCAGTCCGGCGACTGCATCCGCGTGTCCGGCGTCAGCATCCAGCACACCCCGGCAACCAAGATCTGGTTCGGCCAAGTATCCAACACCCCCGGGTACCGCTCACTTCCGCACCACCACGGCGAGGCTGAGACCGGCGGCTATGTGTTGCGTGGCCACGGCCGCATCTACTTCGGCGAGAACTACTCGGAGTTCATCGACATGAAGGCCGGCGACTGGGTTTTCGTGCCGCCGTTCATGCCCCACGTTGAAGCCAACATGTCCATCACGGAAGAACTCGTCTGGCTCACAGCGCGCACGCCGGAGAACCTCGTGGTGAACCTCGAAGACGTGGCTGACGAAACCCTCGCCGACTACCGCCGGGCCTAAGCCATGATCACTGGAACCCTGACGTCCGAGACCTTCCTCAAGGCAGTTGAACTAACGCCCACAACGGCCGAGGTGTTCGACGAAGCCTATGAAGCAACCACCCAGTACGTGCCGTGGCCAAAAGCCTATGGTGGAGACATGGTGGCACAGGCCGCGGCCGCGATGATGCGGTCCGTTGATGCTGACAGGACTCTGCACTCGATGCACAGCTACTTCATGCGTCCCGTGGATATCGGTTCCAGTGTCCGGTACGAAGTGGAGCGCCTGCGGGATGGCCGAGGGTATTCCACCCGCACGGTCCGGGGTTTCCAGAACGGCAAGGCCGTGTACGCGGCCATGGGTTCGTTCCAGGTCCCTGAGAGCGGCCCGGACTTCCAGCCCGAGGCTCCTGCCGCCGTCGAGCCTGAATCGCTGCGGACTGCGGCCGAAGCGCTGGACGGCGTGGACGGCCAAGCCGCGGAGTACTGGTCGACGGGCCGTAGCTTCGATATGCGCCATATTCCAGGGCCGGTATATATCGATCTCGAGGGCGGTTCCGTGCCGCAGCAGGCCATTTGGGTCAAGGCTTTTGACGCCCTGCCCGACGACGCCGACCTTCACCGCACAGCGCTGGCTTACGTCTGCGATTACACAATTTTGGAGCCGCTGCTCCGGGTGAATGGACTCAACTGGTCCAGCCCGGGACTCGCGACCGCCAGCTTGGACCACTCCATGTGGTTCCACCGCGATGGTCGCGCCGACGACTGGGTGCTCTACGCCCAGGACGCCATCTCCGGTCAAAGCAACAGGGGCCTCGCCATGGGCCGCTTCTTCGATCGTCACGGAAGGCTGCTTGCCACGGTCGCCCAAGAGGGCATGATTCGGGCTGGCACCTAAACAGCATTAGATCTCCGCCAACCATCCGCTTCAACGACGCACCACTGAAAGGACCGGCCATGAGCATGATGCCATCGGCCCACGTGGACACGTTTACCCGTGACCACCTGCCGCCCGCCGATACTTGGCCTGCGCTTGAATTCACCCTTCCCGAACTCCACTACCCGGAGCGGCTCAACGCTGCGGCGGTACTGATCGACGACGCTGTTGAGCAGTACGGCCCAGACCGTCCCGCCCTGTGGACACCTGACGGCTCGGTCTGGACCTACGGTCAGCTCCAGCAGCGTTCCAACCAGGTGGCACAGGTCCTCACCGAAGACCTCGGAGTTGTTCCGGGCAACCGCGTGTTGTTGCGCGGACCCAACAACCCTTGGATCGTGGCTGCCTGGCTGGGTGTCCTGAAAGCCGGCGCCGTAGTAGTCACCACCATGCCCATGCTGCGCTCCACCGAGGTCTCCACCCTCATCCAACTCACCAAACCCGTGGTCGCCATCTCTGATCACCGGTTCGTGGACGAACTCGCAATTGCGGCGGGAGATGAGGTCAAGGTACTGACGTATGGGGCCGGCAACGGATTCGACGACGACGGTGATCTCGCCTCGCGCTGCGAGCACAAGAGCGGCAAATTCACGGCAGTGGACACTGCCGCGGACGACGTCGCCCTGTTAGGACCGACGTCGGGCACCACCGGCGTGCCCAAGGTGACTATGCATTTCCACCGGGACATCCTGGCCAACGCGGATACTTTCGCCCGTTACATCCTGGAACCAACAGCAGATGACGTGTTCGCGGGTTCCCCGCCCTTGGCGTTCACGTTCGGACTTGGCGGTTTGGTGGTCTTCCCGCTCAGGTTCGGCGCGTCGTCGCTCCTCACGGAGAAGGCCGGGCCGGTGGAGCTTGCTGAAGCCGCAGCCGCGGCAGGAGCCAGCATCCTCTTCACCGCACCCACGGCTTACCGGGCCATCCTGAAAGAGAAGCGCGGAGACCTCCTCAGGGGCCTGCGTATGGCCGTCTCCGCCGGAGAGCATCTCTCCAAGGAAACCTGGGAAGCGGTGCATGAGGCCACGGGTTTGCGGCTGATCAACGGGATTGGCGCCACGGAAATGCTGCACGTCTTCATTTCCGCGGCAGGGGACGATATCCGCCCTGGGACCACTGGCCGCGCGGTGCCGGGCTTCAGGGCCACCATCCTGGACGACGACGGCAACGAACTCGGCCCGGGCAACATCGGCCGCCTGGCAGTGATCGGCCCCACCGGATGCCGCTACCTCGACGACGCACGGCAGGCCAACTACGTGGTCCGTGGCTGGAACGTCACCGGTGACACGTTCGCCATGGATGCCGACGGGTACTTCACCTACCAGGCACGCTCAGACAACATGATCGTCTCCTCCGGCTACAACATCGGTGCGCCCGAGGTTGAGACGGCCATCGACCAGCACCCGGATGTTGCGGAAAACGCGGTCATCGGGGTTCCGGATGAAGAGCGCGGCAGCATCGTCTGCGCATTCGTCGTCCTGCGCGAAGGCGTCACTGGCGACGCCGGGAAGCGCAAGGAAATCCAGGACTTCGTGAAGCAAACCATCGCCCCGTACAAGTACCCGCGGGATGTCCGCTTCGTCAACGAACTGCCCCGCAATCCCAGCGGCAAACTCCAGCACTTCAAGCTCCGCGACAGGGTCCTCGCGCAGGACAAAACAGCGAGCCAGACCGAACAACTTACCCCCGCCGGCCAGAGCCAGGCTTGAGAAGGAGCAACACCATGAAAATCGCAATCGTTGGAGGCGGGCCTGGCGGTCTGTACTTCGCAGCACTGATGAAGCAGCTGGACCCGTCGCATGACATCACCCTCTGGGAACGTAACGCTGCCAGCGACACCTTTGGCTTCGGCGTCGTGTTTTCCGATGAGACCCTGGGCGGCATCGGCAACGCTGATCCCGTAGTGGCCGAGTACATGAGCCGTCGCTTCGCACGCTGGTCCGATATCGACATCCACTTCCGCGAGCAAATGATCACGGTGGGCGGCCAGGGCTTCGCTGCCATGAGCCGCAAGGAACTGCTGGAGCTGCTCCAGCGCCGCTGCATCGAACTGAACGTGGACGTGCGTTTCAGTACCCTGGCTCCTGCCGTGGAGGAGCTTGAAGCCAACTACGATCTTGTTCTCGCAGCGGACGGCATCAACTCCCAGATCCGGGCCAAGTACGCCGACTCCTTCAAGCCCAACCTGGACCCGCGTACCAACAAGTTCATGTGGCTTGGTACGGACCAGGTTTTCGAGGCCTTCAAGTTCTTCGTGAAGGAAACCGAGTGGGGCGTCATGCAGATCCACGGTTACCCCTACTCGGACGAGGGCTCCACCTTCATCGTGGAAATGCACCAGGACGTGTGGCACGCCGCGGGCTTCGACGAAACCGCCAACGAGGTCTTCCCTCCCGGTGTCTCCGATGAGAAGGCCATCGCCAAGATCCGCGAGATCTTCGCCGAGGAACTGAACGGCTACGAGGTCCTCACCAACAACTCCAAGTGGATCAACTTCACCACGGTCCGCAACGAGAGCTGGCGCCACAACAACGTAGTGTTGCTGGGCGACGCCGCCCACACCGCCCACTTCTCCATCGGCTCGGGCACCAAGCTGGCCATGGAAGACTCGCTGGCCTTGGCTGCTTGCCTCCACGAGCACCCGGATGTGGAGTCCGCCTTGGTTGCTTATGAGGCCGAGCGTCGGCCCGTGGTTGCCTCCACCCAGCGTGCAGCCCAGGCATCCCTTGAATGGTTTGAGCGCATTGGCCAGTACAAGGACCAGGACCCTACACAGTTCGCATTCAACCTGCTGACCCGCAGCCGCCGCATCACGCAGGAAAATCTGCGGCTCCGCGATCCCGAGTTCGCGAACGCTGTTGACCGCGACTTCGCTGCCTCGCAGGGGCTGACAGAGGTCGCTCCGGCCATGTTCCAGCCGTTCCGGATCGGCCAACTGGAGTTGAAGAACCGCATTGTTGTTTCGCCCATGGATATGTACTCGGCCACGGACGGTGTTCCGGGTGACTTCCACAAGGTCCACCTCGGCTCCAAGGCCCTCGGTGGCGCCGGCCTGGTGATGACAGAGATGGTCTGCGTCTCCGAAGCCGGCCGCATCACCCCCGGTTGCAGCGGCCTCTACACGGATGAACAGCGTGAGAGCTGGAAGGAAATCGTGGACTTTGTTCACGCCCGTTCCACCGCCAAGATCGGCGCCCAGCTGGGCCACTCTGGGCGCAAGGGCTCCACCAAGCTCATGTGGGAAGGCATTGACCAGCCGCTCGAGTCCGGTAACTGGACCGCCGTGGGTCCCTCTGCCTTGCCGTACAGCCCGGAGAACCAAACACCCGTGGAGCTGGATCGCGCTGGAATGGATGCCATCAAGGCCGAGTTCGTCGCCTCCACGGTCCGTGCGGACGAGGCCGGTTTCGATCTCCTGGAAATCCATGCTGCCCACGGTTACCTGCTGTCCTCCTTCCTTTCGCCGGTGTCCAACAAACGGACCGACGAATACGGTGGCAGCTTGGAGAACCGGCTGCGGTTCCCGTTGGAAGTGTTCGACGCCGTTCGTGCAGCTTGGCCTGCCAGCAAGCCGGTGACGGTGCGCATCTCCGCCACCGACTGGATCGAAGGTGGCAACACTTCGGATGATTCCGTGGCCATCGCCAAGGCGTTCGTTGAGCACGGCGCCGCCGGCTTGGACGTTTCCACCGGACAGGTGGCCAAGGAAGAGAAGCCCGCCTTCGGCCGTAGCTACCAGACGCCGTTCGCGGACCGCATCCGTCAGGAAGTTGCCGCACCTGCAGGCGTGGCGGTGATCGCCGTCGGCGCCATCTCCACCTACGATGACGTGAACTCCATCCTCCTGGCCGGCCGTGCGGATTTGATCGCCTTGGGACGCACGCACCTTTACGACCCCCAATGGACGCTGCACGCAGCGGCCGAGCAGGAATATCAGGGGCCCGGCGCCGACTGGATCCCACAATTCCGTGCTGGTCGCCGCAAGCCTCCGAGCTCACGCACTGACGCCGTTCGTCCCCGCCTGTCCCTGCTTAAGGAAGCCGACATGGAAGAAGTCAACACACACCTCCGCTGGACTCCCGAGTCCGCAGCAGCATCGGTTTTGGTGAAGTAGCCATGGCCACCGCACCAGTCAACGACTGGAACGTGCCCAAGAAGACCACCGGCTTGGTGTTGTTCTGCTGCTGGCTCGCGATCCTCGCCGAAGGTTACGACGTCGGCGTCCTGGGCGCCATCCTGCCGGCACTTGCCGAGTACAAAGAGTGGAACCTCAGCCCGCTGGCCTTGGGCGGACTGGGATCATATGCCCTGATTGGCATGCTTATTGGCGCCCTCTTCATCGGCACGCTCAGCGACCTCGTCGGCCGCAAGAAAATGCTCCTGGCTTCAATGGCAATCTTCACGCTCACCCAGGCAGGCGCTGCCTGGGCGCCGACGCCGGAGCTGTTCGGCTTGTTCCGCCTCATTGGCGGACTGGGCATGGGTGGTGTCATTCCGGTGGCAGCGGCCCTGACCATTGAATACTCGGCGCCGAACAAGCGCTCCTACAACTACGGCCTCATGTACTCCGGCTACTCACTGGGCATCGTTGCCGCCGCTTTGGCTGCGCTGTTCGTCCTGCCCATGGGTGGTTGGCGTGCTGTGATCGCGATCGGTGCCGCACCTGTGGTGCTGATTCCGATCATTTGGAAGTTCCTGCCTGAATCCTTGGAATTCCTGGAGTCGAAGGGCCGGAAGTCCGAGGCCAAGGCCTTGGCCGCCAAGCTGAACATCTCCAACTACAAGCCCGTTGTTGCTGTGGCTCCGGCAGTTCCTGCTGCCCAAGGCGGCCAGGTGGATCCGTGGTGGAAGACCATCACCACCATGTTCTCCCGGAAGTACCTGCGCTCCACCGTTTTCTTCTGGATCTCGCTGTTCTGTGGCTTGGTCCTGGTGTACGGCTTGAACACCTGGTTGCCGAGCATCATGAAGAAGGCCGGCTACGACCTCGGCTCGTCACTGACCTTCCTGCTGGTCTTCAGCCTCGCCTCCGCAATCGGGGGCCTGCTCCTTGGCCGCGCCGCAGACAAGTACGGCAAGAAGCTCATCCTGGTGGTGTTCTACATCCTGGGCGGCTTGGGCATCATGCTGCTGGTCTTCCCCAACACCATGGTGGTCAACCTGCTGTTCGTGGCCTTCGCAGGCGTTGGTTCCATTTCCACATCGCTGGTGCTGACCGGCTATATTGCCGACTACTACCCGGCCAAGGTCCGTGGCACGGCGACGGGATGGGCCCTGAGCTTCGCCCGCCTGGGTGCCATTTCCGGACCGTTGATCGGTGGCTGGATCGCAGGCTCCAAGCTGCCCTTCGAGGCCAACTTCGCAATCTTCGCCGGCATCGCGGTTCTGGCCGCGGGTGCTGTGGCGATGATTCCGAAGCCGCAGCCTGAGGTGGCAGTCGCCGCCGTCGACGTTGATCCTAACGACGCCGCCGTTAGCGCCCGCTAGGAGAATCGTGGATAGGTTTCCGGAGGCGTCTGTCCAGCGAACAGTGGAATGGGTGGACACCGACGCCTCCGGGCACCAGCACAACTCGGCCATTCTGCGCTGGGTTGAGGCTGCGGAGGCCGAGCTCTTCCGTTCGCTGGAGTTGCCGGACTATTTCCCCAGCGCTCCGCGTGTTCAGCAAGTCATCAACTACAAGGCCAAGCTGTGGTTCGGCCAGCGCATCACCGCCACGGTGACGGTAAGCGCGCTGGGCCGGACCTCGCTGACCCTGGCTTTTGAGGTAGCGTCCGACGCCGGTGAGGTCGCCGCCTACGGGACGGTCACCACCGTGTACGTCCCCCATGGAACCGCAGCTGCACAGCCATGGCCGGAACACTTCGTCAAAGCTTTGAAAGGAGCCTGACCCCCTACGCCGAGACGGCGGTTGATGACAATGGTGAGCAATGGGATTGTCATTCACTGCCGTCTCGGCCAGTGGTGGTTGGGGACGCGGGGTGGGTGGCTAGCGCAAGCCCTTGATGATGTTCTTCGGCCGCTGCATCTCGCCGTGCTTTGCGCCGAGGATGATCACCCAGGCCGCGAACGCCGGAATGGCCCACTGCAGTGCTTTGAGCTGGGTCTGAGCGGACTTCAACTCATCGGATGCGCCGGCCCGAGGTTCTGTTGCACCCTTGGCGCCTTCGTCGGAGAGCTCATCCACCTTCTTGCCCACAACACCTGCGTACAACGTGACGGCGGCTCCAGCCAAAGTCACTACAGTCTTGTAGACAGTGTTTGCGGCGACATTGTCCTGCTTGGCAATCCGGCCCTTGTTCTCCCATGCGATGGCAAGGTCAGAGGCCAGGTGTCCGGCGAAGGCTGCTGTCTGGATGGGGGCCCACTTTCCCCAACCCTTGCTGGAGAGGCGGGTGCGCTCGGTGGGGTCTTTCGCTTCTGCAGCGGCACCATTAAGTCCGATGGCACCCATCAGTGAGCCGCCAAACCATGCCGCGGCGGTGAGGTCGTGTATGGAGCGGGCTACGAGATTTCCTGCCATGATGTGTTTCCTATCGTTGATACGGAAAGGACCTTTCGGGGCGGTGTGAGCCTCGAATCAGCGTGGCTCCATAGTAAGCATGCTTACTATGACACGGCTAGCCGGACAGTCTCCAGAAGAAGAACGAGCGCCTCAGGCATTCCACATGATCCGTTGATCGGGGCCGAATATGGGCATTGAAGCAATCTGAGCGGAAGTATTACCGCGCCTATGATGAACTGGACTGGCGCCGGAACTGCGGCGCGGAAATGAGGATCCTTCGATGTTCGCCGTCCCGGCACCCCCGGTGCGCCACCAGCAGCTGCTCGTCACCATTTTTGGCCTCTACGGACGAAATGCAGGCGACGCATTGCCGGTATCTGCGCTGATCTCCATGTTGGGATCACTGGGCTACGACGCTCCCGGCGTGAGGTCGTCAGTTTCCAGGCTCAAAGCCAAGGGTGTTCTTAAGAGCGTCCGCGAGGGCGGGATCGCTAAGTACAAAATTTCGGAGTCCGTCAGTGATGTGTTCCGGGAAGGTGACCGCAGGATCTTCGCACCGGAGCAGCCCGCGCCAGTGGATCTCTGGGTGCTGGCGGTCTTCTCCGTGCCCGAATCCATGCGGAACCGCCGGCACCAGCTGCGGTCAGCCCTGCTGTCCTTGGGCTTTGGTTCCGTAGCTAACGGTGTGTGGATTGCTCCCGCGCATAAATTGGAGCAAGCCCGGGAGCGGCTCACGTCTGGCGGGCTGATCGAGTTCGTGGATCTCTTTCGGAGCGACTACGTTTTTGATGGCCCCATGCGGCCCAAGATTTCGGAGTGGTGGGACCTCAAGGAATTGGACCAGCAGTTCACGGAATTCCTTGAACTCTACGACGGTGCGGAGCAGCACTGGACCGGGCTCGTGGGCAGCGATCCGGACATCGCACTGGCTGAATCCACCGAGGAGATGCGTCGCGATGCCTTCCGCTACTACATTCCGATGCTCACCATGTGGCGCAAGTTTCCGTACCGGGATCCAAACCTCCCCACTGACTACTTACCGCCCGATTGGCACGGTCCTGCCGTGCGCAGGACGTTCCAGGCGGTCCACCGCTTGGCCGCTCCGCTTGCCGCGGCCCATGCGCATGAGGTCATAGCCGAGGCACTCAATCCGGCTGCTGCCTGAGCGCGGGCCGGGTGTTTACTCGCCGATTCGGGGTGCGTCGATGATGCCAAACACCTCACCTTGTGGCGCTTGGATGATGGCCATGCGTCCCAGCGGGCTTTCGGTGACAGGCATCAGCAGGCTGGAGCCGAGCTCTACGGCCCGATTCGCAGTGCCCTCAACGTAGTCGCTGGCGAACCAGGTCAGCCAGTGGTTGGGGGTGCCGGAGGGAACGTCAACGTCATGCTGAATCCCGCCCACTTCCCGGCCATCCAGCGGCCTGCGAATGGTGGAGTACACCAAGCCGTCTTCGGTGACGTCCTGGTAGCTGACGTCGAAGACCTCGGAGTAGAAGGACCGCGCCGAGGCGAAGTCCCGGGTGTGGAGCTCATTCCAGCACAGTGCGCCGTGCTCATTGACGCGTTCCGCGCCGATATGGGTGCCTGCCTGCCACACGCCGAAGGTTGCGCCCACGCTGTCAGTCGCCAGCGTCATTCGCCCGGATTCCATGACGTCGAAGGGAGGGGCAAGCAGCTCTCCGCCGGCCGCGCTGATCTTCTTGGCGGTGACATTGACGTCATCCGATGCCAGGAACGTTGTCCATACGGTGGGCGCATCCGGATCCTGCTTGGGCCCTACGCCCGCCACCGCCCGCCCGGCGACATGTGCAAGCGAGTATTCCCCGGCGTCCTGACCGCCCGCAACAAAATCCCATCCGAAGAGGTCTGCATAAAAGGCCTTCGCCGCTTGGAGATCGTCAACGCCCAGGTCAACCCACATGGGCGTCGCTGCGGGCCAGTTCGAGATTTTGGTGGACATGGAACTCCTCGGGGTAGGACGCTTCGGGGGCAGCTGCCTCCCGAACGCCTGATGCGCCAGGCATTTAGAGAGGCAGCCACCCATAAAGTGCGCCGTGGTCCCGATTCGTGACACGATTTCGACCCAAAATTCACGGCACCCGCAAAATTCACGGCGCCCGCAAAGGTGGGGCGGCAAGCGTAAGCCCCTTGCCGCCGTCGTGCGTTCCGGTTTAGACCGTGCGCGTTGCCTTGGCGAGGTTCCCGCGGAGTTCCTCCGCGTTCTGGCGGATGACGTAGGCGGGGCGGTCACGTTCTACGCGCCAGCTGTCCTCCAGTGGGCCGATGTTGACGGTGTCGAAGCCGAATTCGTCGTAGAGCTTGGTGACAAGCTCGGCGGCTTCGGGGAAGTCGCTGGAGGTGGCCAGGGCGCGACGGTTGGGCGTGCCGGCAGCGGTGCCGTCCGTGGTGATGTCCTTGGCGAAAATGTGGTTGAAGCCCTTGGCTACCTTGGAGGTGGGCAGGTGCTTCTGAAGCAGGCCGGAAGTGGTGGCTTCTCCGTTGTCCAGCTCAGCGATCCGGCCGTCGCGCTCCCAGTAGTAGTTGTTGGTGTCGATTACGATCTTGCCCTCAAGCGGCTCGGTGGGGATGTCCTTGTAGTTCTTCAAAGGGACGGTCACGACGGCGAAATCTCCTGCTGCTGCTGCCTCACCTGCTGTTGCGGCCCGGGCGCGCGGCCCGAGTTCGGTCACCAGCTCACGGAGGGTTTCCGGCCCTCGGGAGTTGCTGATGACTACGTCATAGCCGAGTTCTACCGCTTTGCGGGCGACTTGGCTGCCAATGTGTCCTGCACCGATGATTCCGATTGTTGTCATGCCTGCGACAACAACAAGTTGCACACGCCTAATTCCCGCGTGACGCAATATTACTGAGAGGTTTATAATAAGTAGTCTTACTATGCTGTTTGGCATCGAAGACGAGGAGGTTCGGATGGCCGGGCATTTGGAACTGGCTGAAACGCCTGATGGGGAATTTCGGATTCTGATGGTGGACGGCGACGACGTGTTGATGGGTCTGTCCAAGCAGTTTTCCACCATGGACGAGGCTGTTGAGGGAGTCGCAGCCATCCGTGAAGTTGCAGGAACGGGGCTGCTAAGACCAGCTTCGGCAGAGCGGTATGCGGTACTCATGCTTGAGGAACCAGTGATCGACTCCGCGCTGGCCGCCCAAGGTGCGCAAGCGCAGACACACGCAGGGGTGGTCAGCTGTGGCAACTGATGAAGCGACAAAAAAGAAACGCGGCGTTCTTTTCGATGTGGATGGAACCCTGATCGATTCCAGCTACTTCCATGCCATGGCGTGGTGGCAAGCGTTCCGACGCGAAGGCCTGGATGTCGAAATGTCCGCCATTCACCGAAGGGTTGGCATGGGAGGTGACCGGCTCATCCAGAGTCTGATCCCGGACTGTCCCGAGGACATGCAGGAAGATCTCAAGTCCGCGCACGGTGCGGTCTTTTCAACGTTTTGGCCGGCTCTGCGCACCTTCGCTTCGGTCCGTGACCTTCTGGCTGCATGCTCGGACGCGGGACTGGCTGTGGGCTTGGCCTCGTCAGCGCAGGAACGCGACCTTGAAGTAAGCAGGCACCTTCTCGATGCCGGATCCTCCATTGATGCGTGGACCAGCTCAAACGACGCAAAGCAGAGCAAGCCCGCACCGGACATCCTCGAGGCCTGCCTGGAAAAGCTGGGGCTCGGTCCGGAGGATGTGGTGTTCGTAGGCGACGCCGTGTGGGATGTAAAGGCCGGAGCTGCGATCGGCGTTCCCGTCATCGCCCTGACCTGCGGCGGAATCAGCGAAGCCGAACTGCGCGACGCCGGTGCCGCGGAAGTCTATGACAATCCGCGGCACCTGTTGGAGCACTTGGAGACCAGCATCATCGGCCAGCTGATGGCGGGTTCGCGGGACACCTAAGCGCCTGTCCAGCCGCCTGCGGGCATGCCGCCCGGCACCCGGAGCGGTGTTACCGCGTGAGCTTTGCCGAATCCGGTTCCTGATCACCGATGTGGCCGGGCGCGTTGGCGGCGAGGACGCGCTGAACGAACGCGCTGTATTCCTCCATATAGTGGCGCAGAAGCCCGGCTGTCGCTTCGTCCTTAACTGAACCGTCGTCGTCGTACGCATCTGCGACGAAGCGGATGTAAGCCTCAGGTGCGTTCAACTGTGGCGCATCCAGGAAACTCAAAACACTGCGCATGGACGACTGCATCACGGCGGTTCCAATACCGCCCGGCGATGCGCCGATGATTCCGGTGGGCTTGCGAGCGAATGAATTGGTGCCCCACGGGCGTGAACCCCAATCGATGGCATTCTTCAAGGCGCCGGGAATAGAGCGGTTGTACTCGGGCGAGATAAACAAGATGCCGTCCGATGCGGCGATGGCATCCTTCAAGTCCCGGCCCGCCGCCGGGAAATCAGCATCGTAATCCGAGCTGTACAACGGAAGGTCTTTGATGGCGATCTCATGGAACTCGAGTTCCGGCGGCGCCACGCTGATGAGGGCCTTGGAGAGGACCCGGTTGATGGAATTGCTTGCCAGGCTTCCGACGAAGTAACCGATTTTGAAGGTGTCCATAGTGGCGTTCCTTTCCGACGGCACGGCCGGAACCGGCTCGTCGACGGTGTGGTGCTGGTTGCTCCCAGCTTCCACCGACCTTAGTGGACTTATGCACATAGCGCAGCCCCTACTCCCGCCGGGCCCCTTGCAGTCATAGACTCATGCCAACTGAGTCTGGAGGGTTCCGGAAAAGGGGTGGCGGGTGAAGGCAGGCATAGCGCGCGAGACACTTGACGGTGAGCGACGTGTTGCTGCAACGCCGGAAACGGTGAAGCAACTGATGGGGTTGGGCCTTGAGGTGGATGTGGAGTCCGGCGCGGGGCTGGCATCGGGCCACAGCGACCACGACTACCTGGCTGCGGGCGCGTCAGTGGTGCAATCACTGGTTCCCGGATCGCTGGATGTCTACTGCCACGTGCGTCCCCTGGAACCGTCGACGGCGGGAGCTCTCCCACGCGGCTCGGTCACCGTTGGTCTGGGGTCGCCGTCCTCGGAGCTGCCCACTGTGCGGGCGCTCGCCGCCGGGGGCATCACCTCCTTTGCGCTTGAACTGGTCCCACGTATATCGCGAGCCCAGTCCATGGACGCGCTCACCTCGCAGGCCCTGGTGGCCGGTTATCGCTGTGTTCTCGAGGCCGCCATGAGGCTCCCGCGGTTCTTTCCGCTGTACATGACGGCAGCTGGGACCATTCCGCCCGCCCGCGTGCTGGTGCTCGGGGCCGGGGTTGCCGGCCTTCAGGCCATCGGAACCGCCAAAAGACTAGGTGCTCGCGTGTCCGCCAATGACATCCGACCCGCCTCGGCGGACGAAGTGGCATCCATGGGAGGAACCTTCATCAAGCTGGACCTTGAAACCGCAGAGGCCTCGGGCGGCTACGCCAGGGAGCTCAGCGCGGACCGGGGTGCCCTCCAAAGAGCCCTCTTGGCGCCGCACGTGGCTCAGGCCGACGTCCTCATCACCACCGCTGCCGTGCCTGGAAGGCGCGCCCCACTCCTTGTGACCCGCGAAATGGTCCAGGGGATGCGCCCGGGGTCCGTGGTGGTGGACTTGGCTGCGGAATCCGGCGGAAACGTGGAGGGGAGCATCCCTGGGCAGGACATCCCCATCCCCACCGGCGATGGGGAGGGCACAGTGACACTCGTGGGAATCAAGGACGCGGCATCGGCAATGCCTGCGGATGCCTCACGACTGTTCGCCAAGAACGTCGCCAACCTCCTGGCACTTATGACTCGGGACGGCGTGGTGGTTCCGGACTTTGAGGATGAAGTCATTGCAGGCACGTGCCTCACCCACAACGGCCAAGTCCTCCACGCACCAACTGCGGAGGCACTTGCGGCGCTCGCAGGAGAAACGGGACAGGGGGGTGCTCCATCCGGGCGCTCCCAGCCCGGACCTGAAGGAGTGCGCTAATGGATGGCATGAGCCTGCTAACGATTACTGTGCTGGCGGTATTCGTGGGTTTTGAGGTTGTTTCCAAGGTCTCCAGTACCCTGCATACGCCCCTCATGTCAGGCGCCAATGCCATCCACGGCATCATCCTGGTGGGTGCCATCATTGTTGCCGGACAGGCCGCAGACCCGTGGGTGTTAGCAGTTGCGCTGCTGGCCGTAGTCCTTGCCACGGCTAACCTCGTGGGTGGTTTTGTGGTGACCGACCGGATGCTGGAGATGTTCCGCGGACGGCAGCGGCCGCCGTCGAACGCTGCCGTTCCTGAAGGCCGCGGAGGCGCGGAGCCGGCCGCCACCGTGGAGCCGGAGAAGAAGGAGCGCCGGCCATGACGCTTCTGAACCCCACGTGGACCTCGCTGCTGTACCTCGCCGCGGCGGCCTGCTTCATCCTCGCCCTTAAGGGCCTAAGTTCACCACGGACTGCCCGGCGCGGGAACCTGATCGGAGCATTTGGCGCTCTGCTGGCTGTGGTGACGGTGTTTGTCTCTGTGAAACTGGACAATATCCCGTGGATTCTGGGGGCTATTGTTGTGGGCTCGGGTGTGGCAGCGCCGGTGGCCCGCCGGGTGCACATGACCCAGATGCCGCAGCTCGTGGCACTCTTCAACGGTGTGGGTGGTGGTGCTGCGGCGCTGGTGGCGTTGCTGGAACTCTCCCATACGGGCGATCCGTGGGTTCGCCTGGCCATTGTCTTCACGTTGCTGGTGGGTGCGGTGTCCTTTGCTGGCTCCGGTGTCACTTTCGCCAAACTTCAAGGGCTCATGACCACCCGGCCGGTGACATTTCCCGGGTTACCAGCCTTGATGGCCGTGGTGCTGCTTGCCGCAGTGGGTGCTGGAATTGTGGTGATCCTGAACGGCTGGTTGGTGGTGGCGCTGCTCCTGCTGCTCTTGGGTCTTGGTGCCGGAATCCTGCTGGTGCTGCCGGTGGGAGGCGCGGATGTGCCGATTGTCATTTCACTCCTGAACGCCTTCACTGGCCTGGCTGTCGCGGCGTCCGGACTGGTGCTAGGCAATGTCCTCCTGGTGGTGGCCGGGACGCTGGTGGGGGCTTCCGGCACCATCCTCACCCGCGCCATGGCTGCCGCGATGGGTCGCAGTGTTGCAGGCATCATGTTTGGGGCTTTCAAGGGCGGATCTACCGCAGGTTCAACCACCGTCAGTGAGCGGCCCGTAAGATCCTCCAGCGCGGAGGACGTGGCAGTATTGCTCGGCTATGCACAGCGGGTGATCATCGTCCCGGGATACGGCCTTGCAGTGGCCCAAGGCCAGCACACTGCCGCGGAGCTGGCCTCGGCCTTGGAGTCACGCGGAATTGAGGTGGACTTCGCCATCCACCCGGTGGCCGGGCGCATGCCGGGCCACATGAACGTACTCCTTGCCGAGGCTAACGTGCCCTACGAGTCCCTGAAGGAAATGAGCGACATCAACTCGGAGTTCAAGACCACCGATGTCGCGTTGGTGGTTGGGGCCAACGATGTTGTGAACCCTGCCGCAAAAACCACCTCGGGGTCTCCGATCTACGGCATGCCCATTCTGGAGGTCGCCGACGCCCGGCAGGTGGTTTTCCTCAAACGTTCCATGCGCCCCGGATTTGCCGGTATTGAGAACGAGCTCCTGTATGAGCCCCAGACCACCCTGCTGTTTGGCGACGCGAAGGACTCCTTGACCAAGGTGCTGGGCGCGGTCAAAGCGCTGTAATTGACGCAGGTCACACAACTGGGCCTGGTATTCGCGTCATGTGAGCATCGGCGACGGCACACTTCCTGTACAGAAAGTTTGTCCAGGACGCTAGGAGCCACCCATTGCAGCACCGTAAGAAGGATTCGTTATTTGGAGCACCCTTCGTACAAGCAAGGGGAAAGAGTGTGACCAACTGGAGGTCGCTGGTTGGTCTGAAAGTTCAGATCTGGCGCGGCGACGAGATCGTGGACCAGGGCGTAGTGGAGGCCGTGACATCTGACGGCAGCGTTGTATGGCTCACCCAAACGGGAGCAGTGGAACGTCGGATGGTGGTGAAGGAACGCGGCGCAGGCATCCGGATCCAGCTCATCAACTGAGCTGGATCCGGAGAGCTGGCTGACGCTACACAGCGTCAGCCAGCAAACGGCCCCACTTCGCGTCGAGCAGTGGGGCTCCCGCCAACTTCAGGGCATGCCAGAGGGTGACCGCCACGGAATCGAGAACGGGTACTCCGGTGCGGCTTTCCACCTCCGCCGTGATGTTGGCGCCGTACAGGTTGGTGCATAGGTAGACCAAGGCATCCGGGTGCGAAGCTGCCAACTCGAGTGACCCAGGAAGCATCTCTTGGTCGGTGACCCGCGCGAAGGACTCGTTGTCGCTGAGGTCCAGGTGCCGGTGGTCGACCGTCTTGATCCCTTCACGGGCATAGGACGAGATCACGGACTCGTTCACGTCGGCGGTGTAGGGCGTGAACAGCCCGATCCGCTCGGTTCCAAACGACGCGAACGCGTCAAGATAAGCGAGCGTGGACGTGGTGGCAGGGATGCCCGTGGCCTCTGTGATCTCGCGGACCAAAGCATGGTCATGCGCAGCGCCAAGCCACGATCCCGAGGTACCGTTCCAGGCGATCACGTCCACATTAGCCGTGGCCAGCAGCTCGGCCGCAGCACGCATCACCGAGGAATCGAACTGCTTGTCCGAGGAATCGTCCAAGGCAATGCGGGTTACCGGGATGCGCGTTGAGTGGATGGTGACGTCCTGGCGATCGCCGAGGATCCGGTACGTCTGCGGCTCCAGGCAGGTGTTGGAGGACGGCACGATCATTCCGATCCGGGTGGCGCGATTGTTGGAAGGCATGGTGGCTCCTAGAGAGTAAGCGTAGAAACGGGCACGGCCAGCGAGTCGCGGTGTTCGGTGAAGCCGTTTCGGGCAACGAAACGTCCCACGGGCCCTGGATCATGGAAACCGTCGCCGTCGAGTACCACGCGACCAGCGGAGACGACGACGGCGGGCCAGCCGTTCAGCGTCTTCCCCTCGAAAGGCGAGAAATCAGTTCCCATGTGCAGCGCGCCGCCGTCGACGGTTTGCTGTCTGACGGGATCGAAGACCACCAGATCGGCGTCGAAACCTTCCACGATTGCGCCCTTGCGCGGCACGGCGTTGATCCGTGCGGGGCCGGCAGAGAAGACCTCCACGAAGTCCTCCACGGATCCGCCGGCTTCGGAAACCAAAGCGGTGAAGCTCACCGGCATGCGGGTCTCAACGCCGGGCAGGCCGTGCGGCATGTAGCGGACATCGTCGGTGCGCTCGCGTTTTTGGGAGAGGTCGTAGCAGGAGTGGTCCGAGGAAACCGTGTGGATGGCTCCGGCGGCAAGGCGGTCTTTGAGAGCGGCCACTGTTTCGGCGCTGCGCATGGGCGGGCAGCACGCGTACCACTCGGGAAACGCCGAACCGTAGACAGTGTCATCGAGGGTCAGATAGTGCGGGCACGTCTCGGAGTACGCCTCCTGCCCGCGCTCGCGGGCCTCGGTCACCAGGTCCACGGCGCCGGGTGTTGACTGGTGCACGAAGTACACGGGAGCCCCGGTGTACTCGGCCATGGCAAGCGTCTCTTTGACGGATACTTCCTCGGCGAGTTCCGGCCGGGTCCGGTGCAGGTGCTCGATCCCGATCAGGCCATCGGAGGCGTGTTGTTCCGTGCAGTCGGTGATGATGGCGTCGTGCTCGGCGTGGATGTAGGTCAGGCCGTCCAGGCGAACCATTTCGCGCATGACCTTCAGGACCGTATCTCCATCGGCCATGGTGGAACCACGGTTGGTGGTGTACATCTTCACGGACCGAACACCCTCGGCGGCCAGTTGCTCCAGTTGCCACGGGACGGTCTCGTCCCACGTGACCACTGCCCCGTGCAGTGCGACGTCGCAGCGTGAATCGGCGGCGAGCCGTTTCTTGTTCAGGACGGCATCCAGGGGAGTTTCCTGGGCGTCGCGTGGAATACCGAAGTCAATGATGGTGGTGGTCCCACCCCACAGCGCAGCGGTGGAGGTGGTCCGGTAGTCATCCAGGGTGCGGAAGCGGCCGGTCACTTGGGCCACGTGGCAGTGGCCGTCCACGCCGCCGGGAATGACCAGTTGACCCACCGCTTCTACGGTGCGGACGGCGGCAGGAACGGGCTGGGTGGCGTCAATGAGCTCGATGATGCGGCCTCCGTCCACCACTACATGGGCGTCCTGTCGGCCAAAGCTGTTGACCACGGTGCCGTGGGCAATGACGAGATGGGGGAGTTGGGACATCGTCGTCCTCCTTTGTTCTTGAAAAGTTCTAGACAGTGGCAGGGCGGTGGGCCGACTGCGCTGTGGCCAAGGCGGCGTCGAGGTCTTGCGACAGGCCCCGCCTGGCCTTCACCGGCGGTGCTGCGAACGAACCGCTGCGATGGGCGCCGGAACGCAGGGCCACCACGGCCTCCGTCATACGAATGCCGGCCGAGATACCGTCAACCACCGGCACGGGGATGTGGCCTTCAAGTTCCCGGGCCAGTCCGGCGAGCGGTGCACCCGCGAGGATCACGACGTCGGCGCCGTCCTCGTCGACGGCCTGCCGGCTAAGTGCCAAGAGGGTTTCCTTGAAATCGGCTTGTACGGAGCCGATCGAGTTCAGGCTCTGGTTGATGGAGCGAATGGAGGCCAGGCGGCCACCGAAGCCGAATCGTTCAACACAGTCGAGGTACCAGGCTTGTATGCGGTCCGAAATGGCGATGATGGAGAACCTGTGGCCTTGCAGTGCTGCTGCGCACAGGGCGGCCTCGGTGATGCCGATGACCGGTACGTCCACCAGCTCTTTCAAGGCCGGCATGCCGGGGTCTCCGAAGGCAGCCACCACAACGCCGTCCACCGCGGTTCCGCCGGGTTCGTCCCCGGCGTGAGTGCCGCCGTCGTGCCCGTATTCGGCGATGAGTTCGGCAACCGCACCCGCAGCGATCAGTGCCTCGAAGCGCGTCTCGATATATTCGACGCCGTGCCCGGCGGTCCGCACGATCAACTCGGTATCCGGACCCGCCGACCGCTGTGCTTCGGCTTCGATCAGGGCTGTGACGTCGTCACTGATATTGGGATTGATGACCAGGAGTTTCATGGTTTCTTCCGTTGCAGCTTGGGCTCCGTCGCGCTGGACTCCTGCGGGAACTGCTCGCGGTACTTGCCGATGTGCGACGCCGATTGCGCGGCGGCGCGGTCTGGATCGCCACTGGCGATGGCGGCGTAGAGGTCGCGGTGTTCCTGGATGAGTTCCGGGAGGTCGCTGACATGGCGGAAGAGCCAATGCATGCGTCCCTGCAGGGGTTCCAGTGCGGAGCGGAGGAAATCGTTGTTGGCGATGCGCGTGATGGCATCGTGGAATTCGCTGTTGGCGCGGTGGGCTTCCAGAATGGAGCCCTTGGCCAGGCAGCGGTCGGCCTCGTTCAGGAGGCCTTGGAGGTGTTCGAGATCTGTCACGGTGGCTCGTTTGGCGGCCAGGCGGCAGGCAAGCACCTCAAGGGATTGGCGGACATCGAAGAGATCTTCCACGTCCTTGGGGCTCAGCCCGCTGACCTCGGAGCCGCGGCCGGCGCGGTCGCGGATCAGGCCCTCCTGCCGGAGCATCCTCAGGGCTTCGCGGATGGGAAGGCGGGAGACATTGAATTCGGCGGCGAGATCGCGTTCCACCAGCCGGGTGCCGGGCGCATAGTGCCCCTCAAAAATCCTGGAACGGAGCGTGTCACGCACAGACTCCCGGAGGGGGCGGTCAGTGTTCTTCGTGTCTTCTGCGGCAAGCATGTCCAGCTCCAATTCGTGATGTGTGAGGCAGTGCGCCCGGCGACCCGACGGGCATCCGGCCATCCGGCGGTTCAGGACCGTCCGGCCGGACCGGTCGATGCGAGTCAGACCGGGAGTCGCTTGTTGTAATCCAGTGCCAGCACCGAGATGCCCATGATGACGGCGGATCCAACAAAGTACAGCAGTGCCCAGGTGTAGGAGCCGGTGGCCCCGACAATCAGGCCTACCACAATCGGGGTGACGAATCCGGCAATGTTGCCGCTGAAGTTCATGGCACCGCCCAGGACACCGGCGTTGGTCCGGCCACCAAGGATGGACGGGATGGACCAGAACAGGCCAACCCAGCGCAGGAAGAACAGGACCACCGAGAGAAGCACGACGGCGGTGATCGGGTCCGCGACAATGGTGACACCTACGAGGCCGCTCACCACGACGACGCTGGAGATGCCCAGCAGCGTACGCATGACGAGGTTCGCGGATGCGCCGGAGGCGCGCCACTTGTCGGCGATGATGCCGCCGAGGATTTCACCGACGAAGCCGGCACCGAAGATGACGAACGTGGACCAGCCGATGGTCTTGAGGTCGAAGCCCTTGGCTTGTGCCAGGTAAAGCGGACCCCAGGTCAGCAGACCGTAGAAGACGCCGTTGAAGCCAAGCCAGCCGAAGCACATGGCCCAGAAGGACCGGAACTTCAAGTAGGGGAGGAGCGCGCGCTTGCCTTGGGCGCCTTCCTTTGCGGCCTCGGCATCGTCCTCGGCGTGGGAAGCCTCGATGTAGGCGGCTTCTGCCTCATTGACGCCCTTGTGCTGGCGGGGGTTGTCGCGGATGTACCACCAGACTGCAAGGCCCATGAGGATGGTGGCTGCTCCGGCGATGATGAAGGACATCCGCCAGCTGCCGGTGGACGCGATCAGCCAGGTGATGAGGATGCCGCCCAGGCCCGCGCCAAGGGGAGCTCCGGCGTCGAGGATGGTGGCGCCGCGGCCACGTTCCTTCTTGTGCATCCAGATGGCATTGAGCTTGCCACCTGCCGGCATGACGCCGGCTTCAGTGACGCCGATACCCAGGCGGGCGATGAACATGCTGACGAATCCGCCAGCGAAACCGGAAGCGGCCGTGGCCGCGCCCCAGCCGATGCAGGAAGCGGTGACCATTTTGCGGGGGCCGAACTTATCGATCAGCCAACCGACGGGGATCTGCATCAGGGCATAGGTCCAGAAGAAGGCCGACAACAAGAGCCCGACGAGCTCGGGAGGCAGGTTGAATTCCTTCTGGATGATGGGGAGGGCTACGGAGATGGAACCACGGTCTATGTAATTGACCGCGACGAGGACCAGAAGCAGGATGAAGAGCTTCCAGCGGACGTTCGTGCGTCGCTGCACGCCGTTCTTGCCGGATGTGGGCTCGTTCTCCTGGGTTTCCTCGGTTGCCAGTTGGGTGTTTTGGGGAGACACAGCTTCTCCTTCATTAGGAGTCAACGGGATGGAATGTCTTGGGGGGATGAGCCGGGCGGGATACCGCTGCAGCCTGACCCGCGCCGGCGGCAGCTGTTGTGGGCCTGCCCATCGATGGGGCGGAACCACAGCCGGAAGCGGGATCATTTGGGATCCCGCTTTGGGATCCCAAAAACAAAACTAGATGTGATGTGCGGCACTGTCAAGGGTTTTGGTATACCTGGGCTCCCCGCCGAATGTGACCGAGCCCGTTGCGGCGCCCTGCCTAACCCCGCTGTCCCTCCGTTGAGGCCGAACTGTATGCCAGAATCTCTGCCAGCTCGGCGAGCCGGTGCGCACGCGCCGATTCTGCCGGAGTGAACGGCTCGCCAGCACGAGAGAAGACCAGTGGTCCATGCCAGGCCGTCGGGATCTTGAGGATGTCTGTTGAAGGCCCGACGCCGGTTGTCGCCTCGCTGCCCGGGCGTTCCGGATCGATGGGAACTACTTTCGCGGAAAGAAGCTCGGCGACAGCCAGGGGGAGTTCCTGCGGATTCCCGGCGACCCTTGTGGCGAGGCTCAGCGCCTTGGTTTGGCCATCGGCCATGGCCAGTGCGGTGGTGGGCCAAACCTGGGACTCACGCCCGCCGCCGTCGTGCAGTGCCTTCAGCAGTTCCTGTTCGGTGACGCTCCCCGGTGCCGAGAGCACGAACTCGTCCATCACCGCACCCTCCATACCGGCTCCGGCCGTCACATGGACATGCAGGCTGAGGATGTTGCTGTCCAACTTCGCGAGTGATTGGGTGATTTTCTGCAGTGATCCCGGCTGGTCGTGGAGCAGGGTACGCGCGCGCCACAGCGAGGGCGCCAGATGAAGCTGCCTGCGCCGGTGAAGGGCTGCGCCGTGCAGCCAACGCCGCAGAACCTTCGCGGCAGACGGCTCAGCCACCCAGATGACCAGCACGGTGGCCGTGACCGCCAGCAACAGGACCTTGGCCACGTAGGGCAGATGGGTTTCCACCACTGCGGCATGGACCAGGAGCTCGATGGGAAGCATGACCGCGATGTTGGCGAGGGTGAGGCGGGCCTTGGGCGGTTCGGGCAACTGGCCGCAGACATCACAGAGGAGGTCCGCGGTGACGGGAGTGCTCGGGTTGGGCTTCATGCTTTCATGCTGCCCTGCCCCTGTTTCGAACCGATTGCCTGTGCGTCACGTTCCGGGGACAGCCCAGTGAACGCAAAGAACCCGGCGTTCTCGCGAGGAGAACGCCGGGTTCTTCAAGCAACCGGGTTCAGTGAAGCAACCGGAAAGGGGCGATCGCGGAGAGCGGGGCCTAGTGGATGCGGTCCGAATCGAGGTCCGGGTCGAGGTCCGAACCCTGGCCTGCGTTGCGGGCGGCGGCCGCGTCCTTCAGGAGATCGCGGATTTCGGCCAGCAGCGCAGTATCTGCAGGCAGCGGCTCCTCCTCGGGCTCCTCGGTGGAGAGCCGGTCCTTGACCAGGGAGTTGATCTTGTTCATGGGTGCCACGAAGATGAAGTACACCACGGCCGCGGTGATCACGAACGTCACCAGGGCGGTCAGCACGGCGCCGAAATCAACGAACGTAGCGGGGTTGTTCTCCCAGATCTTGAAGCCCAGTCCTTCGGCGTTCATGCCGCCGGCGGCAGCGATCACGGGGTTGATGATGTGGTTGGTGAAGGCTCCGACAAGAGCGGTGAAGGCACTGCCGATGACGACGGCAATGGCCAGCTCAATCACGTTGCCGCGAAGTATGAAGTCCTTGAAACCCTTAAACATGGATGGTCCTCCGATTGGGTGCGGGTGTCTGCCTCAGCAGAGATCAAACTACCACTCCGGGGTTTCACGTGGGGGTCAAGCGGTGTCTTTGGCCGCCGGACCCCCACTGGATTCCAGCTTGGGCGTTCCGGATCAGGCGGACGTTGCTTCCAGATCGCGCTGGGAAACCCTTGCGCCCTTCCCTCTGTTCACCATGAGAGCCAGCAGGTCGAACACCACGGTTGCCGCGGCCACGCTGGTGATGTCGGCGTGGTCATAGGCGGGCGCTACTTCAACGACGTCGGCGCCTACGATGTTGATGCCGTTCAGGCCGCGGAGCAGTGCCAGAAGTTCGCGGGAATGCAGTCCGCCCATTTCAGGCGTGCCAGTGCCCGGTGCGTAGGACGGATCCAGGACGTCGATGTCGATGGAAACGTACACGGGAGTATCGCCCAACCGCTGCTTGACCTGGTCAATGGCCGCCGGGACGCCGATGACATCCAGGTCAGAACAGCGAATGATCTGGAAGCCGAACTCGTGGTCCTTAAGGAAGTCGTTGCGATCGTAAACCGGGCCACGGATGCCTACATGCATGGATTTGTCTTCAATCAGGAGCCCCTCTTCGAAGGCCCTGCGGAAGATGGTCCCGTGAGTGACCGGCTGGTCAAAGTAGGTGTCCCACGTGTCCAGGTGGGCATCGAAGTGAAGCAGTGCAACGGGGCCGTGCACTGTGTTGAGGGCCCGCAACATGGGGAGGGCAATGGTGTGGTCGCCGCCGATGGAGATCAATTTCTTGTCCTGGCTGATCAGCGGGCGGGCCTGCTCCTCGATCTCGCGCACTGCCCGGCTGATGTCGTAGGGCGTACACGCGATATCGCCGGCATCCACGACCTGGACTTCGTTGACCGGCTCGACGTCCAGCTCGGGGTGGTATCCGGGGCGCAACAGGCGGGAGGCCTCGCGGACTGCGGCCGGGCCAAACCGGGCGCCGGGACGGTAGGAGGTACCGCCGTCGAACGGGACGCCGACGATCGCGATGTCGTAGTCGGGAACGCGATCGATCTGCGGCAGCCTCGCGAAG
Organism: Arthrobacter sp. TS-15; assembly: GCF_006964045.1. Lineage (NCBI taxonomy): Bacteria > Bacillati > Actinomycetota > Actinomycetes > Micrococcales > Micrococcaceae > Arthrobacter > Arthrobacter sp. TS-15. The sequence continues at coordinate 87,628 of NZ_SDXQ01000012.1, forward strand.
GTACCCAATCCTGCGAAGCGGGGAACCTTGGTGGCATCGACGGGGCCAATGGGCTGGTGAGTGGTCATGACAGGGATCCTTCGGTTACTTTGTGGGACTCCGGGGTGCCCGGCTTCTTTTTACTGGTGAGTTCTGAGAGGGACTTGTTGGCCGTTTCCGGCGCGAGCAAGAACGTCGCTATCAGGCCAGCCAGAGAGATGACGGCGCCGATGAGCAGGGAACCGGCGGCACCAAAGCTCACAATGGCGATGGGCATCAAGTACGTGCTGGCCGCCGAGCCGATGCGGCTGATTGCCGTGCCGAAGCCCACTGCCGTTGCGCGGACCTCCGTAGGGAAGAGCTCGTTGGGGTAGACAACTTCGAGGAAGCTGGAGGCGCCGGAAGCCAGCGCGAAGATCGCCAACGCGATGAACAGCGGTGCGGCCTGGACGTCGGGAATGAAGGCCGGGATGGCGAGTGCCACCACGATGACGCCGAAGCTCCAAAGGAGCAACTTGCGTCGACCTATTCTTTCCACGAGCCAGAGGCCGGGAATGCCACCCACCACGAACAACATGGAGATCAGGAACGATCCCCCGTAGAGGTTGGCGTCGCCGTGCATCCCGAAAGATGCCAGAAGGTCCGGGGCGAACGTGTAGACGGCGAAGAGCGGGATCACCTGGGCCGTCCAGAAGATGGAGACAAACAACGTGCGCTTCCAATACTGGCCCCTGAAGATATCCAGGAATCGGCCCTGCTTGGCGGGACCCTCGCTGTCAGAAGCGATATCGCTCAGCCCGTATTGCTGCCCGTAGACCTTCTTGATGACTGCGTCAGCCTCATCACGTCGGCCTCGGGAGAGCAGCCAGCGAGGCGACTCTGGGGTGCCGAGACGGCACAGCAGGGTAATGATGGCGAAGATCGCAGGGCTGGCGACCATCCAGCGCCAGGCGTCCGGACCCATGTCCCGAAGCAGATAACCGACGGCGTACGCGACGGCCGCGCCAACGGCCCAGACCACGAAGGTGGCGCCCAGCAGACGGCCGCGGTGCTTCTTCGGCAGGAACTCTGCCAGAAGGGAGGTGGCGATGGGGTAGTCGGCGCCAATGGCCATTCCAAGGAAGAAGCGGCACAGGACAACCTGCCACACTTCGGTCGCGAAGCCGTTCAAGAGGGAGAAGACGGCCAGCGCGATGAGATCGGCTATGTACATCTTGTGCCGGCCGATCTTGTCGGTGAGCCACCCAAAGACGGCACCGCCGAAGAAAATGCCCACTAAGCTGGCCGCGCCGATCAAACCGATTTCAGCCGTGCTGAGCTGCAGCCCCGGCGTCATGGTGATCAGGGCGATGCCGATGATGGATAGGGCATACCCATCAATGAACGGTCCGCCGGAGGCGAAGAACGTCAGCTTCTTGTGAAACGTGGTCAGTGGGGCATCGTCAATGAGGTTGCTTGTTGCGCTCATTGCAACCCTCTCTCGTGAGTGCTCTTGGGGAGCGGGGGGAGTAAGTACTTCAATTCTTGGTGACCCGCGTCACTCCGGCTATCTGCACTTTGAATACAAATGATGAAGTCTCTTATACCTTTGTCTAAAGCGCCCCATCAACGTACAGAACAGGAGTCCACCAATGGCAATCACCGTCGCCGAACTCGTCGCCGAGCCGCAGCTTGGCCTCACGCTCCTGGCCGGATCTGGCGGCGCCGACAACCGCATCACGTGGGCCCACACCTCGGACCTGCCACGGCTCTGGGAATGGGTCACAGGCGGCGAGCTCATGATGACCAATGGCCTCTCGATTCCAGCTGACGCTGACGGGCAAGTGGCGCTCGCCGAAGCCTTGATGGACTCCGGCGCCAGCGCCTTGGCCATCGGCGAGAAGATGCACGCGCCGCCCCTGACCGCGGAATTCCTGGCCGCTTGCGACAGGCTGCCGTTGCCCCTGCTCAACATCCCGTATCCCTTGCCGTTCATCGCGATCGCCCGCTCGGTTGCTGAGGCGTCGTTGGTGGAAGAATCCCGACGACTCCGGCAGACAGCGCGGGTCTACGATCTACTCCGGACTGTCGGGGCATCCGAGGATCATTGGCAGAGCCTTGTCCAGCGGCTTGCCACGGAGCTCGACGCAGAGCTGTTCGTGGTGGACCGCCGCTGCCTGCATCCGTGGCATCCCGAAGGTCAGCGGCTCCCGGACTTCCTGGCCGACGAATGGGCCCCGCTTCCCGGCCGGGTCTCTGTGGCCGGCAAGAACTTCCAGTGGCACCGGATCCGCGGCAGGCACGTGCTGACCATGGACATTCCCACCCATGCAAACGCGCTTCTGGTGGTGCTGCCCAACAGCGAACCGCACCCGGACGCCGTCGTACTTCTCCATGCCGCGACCGTGCTGGGACTGCAGCTTTCGCGCATCGTCCTGTCGTTGGAAGGCCGCCACCGGCTGGCCGGCGAGTTCCTGATGCAGGCCATGGAGGGACGCCTCGGAGTGGCCGAGATGGAGAGCCGGCTGACGGCTTTTGAGGTGCCGGCCCGGGATTTCGTGCTCGCCTCCATGTCGGCGGACGCTGCCAGGGAATTGGACGCTGTCAAGCAAGCGGACGACGGCGGTGGGCTGGCTGGCGTGCACATCGAACTGTGGCGGCACGGGGTTGCGTCAGCGTCCTTGAAGCGGAACAACAGGCTGCATGTGGTGGTCCCAGCTGATGCGGACGACGACGTCCTGGCGCACTGCGCCGGCGCGGAAACCGTCATCGGCATCAGTGCCCCGGCCGCCGTTGCGGGGCTGCAACGGGCTCTTCAGGAGTCCCTTTGGGCTCTCGGCTCGGCCAAGGCCAACAAGCTGGACGTCGCCCACTATGCGCAGGGACCATCGTGGTTGGGCATGACGGGTTTTGAGGAAGGAACGGCGCTGGTCCGGCGACTGCTGGGCCCAATTTTGACTACGAGCAGAGCCAGGACGGCGATCTCATCGTCACCTTGCGGACCTATCTGAACTCGCAGCGTTCCTGGCAAAAGACGGCTGCCGCCCTGTTCGCGCACCGGCAAACAATCATCTACCGCATACGAAAAATCGGTGAGCTGACGGGGCTGGACATGGGTGAGACCTCCACGGTGGCGCAACTCTGGTTCGCGTTGCAGATTCACGAGACCATGCACCAGTAGCCGCACCTTGCTTGCGCTTTTTCGAAACTACCCGCTATGGTGTGAAGCGTGTCACTCATGGTGACGCAACGCTTTTGATCTGCGGCGGGAGAGTCCTGCCGGTACATCCAGTCAGGCGCCGTAGGAGCAAATCCTCCCCAGGAATCTCTCAGGCCCATGTACCGCCGCGGTTAGGCAACTCTGGAAAGCAGTCCGGGCAACCGGGCTCACCGACGGTGCAAGCAGGAGACCATCCCTGCGGAATCTCTCAGGTCCAATACAGAGCGGGGAGGAACCCCACATCATCGTGGCGCTCAGTGGGCGCCTGAATCATGGAGTTCCTCTTGACTGTTAAATCAACCCCCACCGCCTTCGCGGACCGGCATATCGGCGCCCGTCGCCAGGCCGACGTTGACACCATGCTCAAGGCCATCGGCTACGACTCTGTCGACGGCTTGGTGGACGTCGCGGTCCCCGATTCCATCCGCCAGGACACAGCGCTGAAGCTGAACGATGCCCTCACCGAGGTGCAGGTCCTCACAGAGTTGCGCAAGCTGGCTTCGAAGAACAAGACCGCCGTGCAGATGATCGGCCAGGGCTACTACGACACCGTCACGCCCCCGGTTATCCGCCGCAACATCCTCGAAGCTCCCGCTTGGTACACGGCCTACACCCCGTACCAGCCGGAAATTTCCCAGGGTCGCCTCGAAGCGCTCCTCAACTTCCAGACCATGGTCCAGGACCTCACCGGACTGCCTGTTGCCAACGCTTCGTTGCTGGATGAAGCCACCGCCGTTGCCGAGGCCGTGTTGCTGATGCGCCGGGCCAACAAGAACAAGGCTGCCAAGGACGGGAAGACTGTTCTGGACGCTGACCTCCTCCCGCAGACCATCGCGATAGTGAAGGGCCGCGCCGAGGCGCTGGGCTTCGAGGTTGAGATTGCGGACCTGTCGGCCGGCCTTCCGGACGGCGACATCAACGGTATCGTCCTGCAGCAGCCGGGCGTTTCGGGCCGCGTTTTCGACCATTCCGGCGTCATTTCTGATGCGAAGGAACGCGGTGCCCTGGTAACGGTTGCCGCCGATTTGCTGGCGCTCACCCTCATCACGCCCCCGGGCGAGCAAGGTGCGGACGTCGCCGTCGGAACCGCACAGCGTTTCGGTGTGCCGCTGTTCTTCGGTGGCCCGCACGCTGCCTACATGGCCGTCCGCGAAGGCATGGAGCGCACGCTTCCCGGCCGCATCGTGGGCGTCTCCAAGGACAACGCCGGCGTTCCTGCCTACCGCCTGGCACTCCAGACCCGCGAGCAGCACATCCGCCGCGAGAAGGCCACGTCCAACATCTGCACCGCTCAGGCTCTGCTCGCGATCGTCGCCTCGATGTACGCCGTGTACCACGGTCCCGAAGGCCTGAAGGCGATCGCCGAAACAGTCCACGGGCACGCCCGTGTTTTGGCTACAGCACTGCAGAAGGCCGGCCGCGAACTCGTCTCCGAGGCCTTCTTCGACACCCTCACCGTCCGCGTTCCCGGCAAAGCTGACAAGGTCATCGCCGCCGCCGAAGCCCGCGGCATCAACCTGCGGCTCATCGACGCGGACACCGTTGGCGTTTCCGTTGATGAAACCACGACGCCGGAGGTCCTCTCCGCGGTGGCCGTCGCCTTTGGTGCCGGTCCAGTAAGGGACGCCGCAGGGTTCGAACTGCCCTCTGAAGTGGTCCGCACCTCCGATTTCCTGCAGCATCCGGTGTTCAATACGCACCGTTCCGAGACGCAGCTGTTGCGCTATATCCGCAAGCTGTCCGATCGGGACCTCGCGCTGGACCGAACCATGATCCCGCTGGGCTCGTGCACCATGAAGCTCAACGCGACCGCCGAGATGGAAGCGATCTCGTGGCCGGAGTTCGCTTCCATCCACCCGTTCGCTCCCGACCACCAGACGGCCGGTTGGCGTGAACTGATCATCGACCTCGAGGCGGACCTCACGGAGATCACCGGCTACGACCAGGTCTCCATCCAGCCCAATGCCGGTTCGCAGGGCGAGCTGGCCGGCTTGCTGGCGATCCGCGGCTACCACCTGTCCCGTGGCGACGAGCAGCGCACTGTCTGCTTGATCCCTGCTTCGGCTCATGGGACCAATGCTGCCTCGGCTGTGCTGGCCGGCATGAAGGTTGTTGTGGTGGCTACGGCTGCCGACGGCACTATTGATCATGCCGATCTGACGGCCAAGATCGAGGCCAACAAGGACGTGCTGTCCTGCATCATGATCACGTACCCGTCCACGCACGGTGTGTACGACGCCGACGTCCGCGAGGTTTGCGACGCGATCCACGCAGCCGGCGGCCAGGTCTACGTTGACGGCGCCAACCTCAACGCCCTGGTTGGCTTGGCCCAGCCGGGAAAGTTCGGCGGCGACGTGTCCCACCTGAACCTGCACAAGACCTTCTGCATCCCGCACGGTGGCGGCGGACCGGGCGTTGGACCTGTAGCTGCCAAGGCCCACCTGGCTCCCTTCATGCCGGGCGACGCGAACAAAGCGGCGCACGAGGAAGGACACGGGGTGGCCATCTCGGCGTCACGTTATGGCTCTGCCGGTGTGCTGCCGATTTCCTGGGCGTACGTGAAGCTCATGGGCGGCCAGGGTCTCACCGAAGCCACCAAGTCCGCGCTGCTCGCAGCCAATTACGTTGCCTCCCGCCTGGATGAGCACTTCCCGGTTTTGTACACGGGCGAGGGCGGACTGGTAGCCCACGAGTGCATCCTGGACCTCCGCGAGCTGACCGCACGCACGGGTGTCACGGCCGAGGACGTTGCCAAGCGCCTCATCGACTTTGGCTTCCACGCTCCCACGCTCGCGTTCCCGGTTGCGGGGACGCTCATGGTGGAGCCCACGGAGTCGGAAGACCTTGCCGAGATCGACCGCTTCATCGAAGCCATGATCACTATCCGTGCCGAGATCGAACAGGTGGCCGGTGGTGATTTCACTGTTGAGAAGTCGCCGCTGCGCAACGCGCCGCACACGGCTGCCGCCGTCGTGAGTTCCGACTGGGACCGTGACTACCCGCGTGAGCAGGCCGCCTTCCCGGTCCACCACCTCAAGCAGGACAAGTACTTCCCTCCTGTTGGCCGCATCGACGGCGCCGCCGGTGACCGCAACCTCGTGTGCTCCTGCCCGCCCCTCGAAGATTTTGAAAACTAAGGACTCCCCACATGTCTGAGAAGTACACCGCTCTCTACGAGCAACACAAAAAGGCCGGCGCGTCCTTCACCGACTTCGGTGGCTGGCAGATGCCCCTCAAATACGAATCCGAGCTCGCCGAGCACCACGCAGTCCGCAAGTCGGCAGGCCTGTTCGACCTCTCCCACATGGGAGAAGTCTGGGTGTCCGGCCCGGACGCAGCCGCGTTCCTGGACTACGCGCTGGTGGGCAAACTGTCCGCCGTCGCGGTGGGCAAAGCCAAGTACTCACTGATCTGCAACGCAGACGGTGGCATCATCGACGACCTCATTACGTACCGCCGGCCCTCCGAAGAAGGCGTGGACAGGTACCTGGTGGTCCCTAACGCGGGCAACGCGGAGGTGGTTGCTTCGGAGCTGCTGGCGCGCGCAGCCGGCTTCGACGTCGTGGTGGAAGACGCGTCGGCCGAGACATCGCTGATCGCCGTGCAGGGTCCGAACGCCGAAGCGATCCTGCTTGCTCTGGTCCCGACAGAGCAGCACGCTCTGGTCACCGAGCTGAAGTACTACGCGGCCGTGGAGGTCTCCATCAACGGGCAGGACCTTTTGCTCGCCCGCACCGGCTACACCGGCGAGGACGGCTTCGAGATCTACATCCCTAACGTCGATGCGCCTGGCCTCTGGGAAGCATTCCTCGAGGCAGGCGAAGGCCACGGACTTATCCCCGCCGGACTCGCAGCCCGTGACTCCCTGCGCCTGGAAGCAGGAATGCCCCTCTACGGCAACGAGCTCTCCCGCCACGTCAACGCCTACGCCGCAGGCCTGGGCCCCGTCGTTTCCCTGGCCAAGGAAAGCGACTTTGTGGGCCGCGACGCGCTCACGGCTATCAAGGCCGCGGGCGTCGGATCCACCCTCGGCCAGAAGCTCGTGGGCCTCAAGGGCACCGGTCGTCGAGCTGCCCGCGCCCACTACTCCGTCCTCAAGGACGGTTCCCTGATCGGCGAAGTCACCTCCGGCCAGCCAAGCCCCACGCTCGGCTACCCGATCGCGTTGGCGTATGTCGACGTCGAACATTCAAAACCCGGCACGATGGTGGACGTCGACCTCCGCGGCAAGGCAGAAGCCTTCGAGGTTGTGCAGCTGCCGTTCTACAAGCGCCAAAAATAGGAGTTTTTGTACACATAACGCCCTTATGAGGCCCCTTTGAGGGCATCAACTGTACAAAAACTCGAAGAGAGAGAAGGAATTGGAATGAGCAAGGTAGTTGCTGAATTGAAGTACTCGGCTGAGCACGAGTGGGTTGCCGTCGATGGGGACGGGCCGGTGGGGATCGGGATTTCCGCGGTTGCCGCTGATGCCTTGGGCGACATTGTGTATGTGGACCTGCCCGAGGTTGGTTCCACTGTGACCGCGGGGGAGACCTGCGGCGAGGTGGAATCCACCAAGTCCGTGTCCGATCTGTACTCGCCCGTGACGGGGGAGGTGACCGAGATCAACGACGCCGTTGTCAGCGATCCGGCGCTCATCAACAACGATCCCTACGGTGCAGGCTGGCTGTTCAAGGTGGCCGCAACGGAAGAAGGGCCGCTCATGTCGGCCGAAGAATACGCTGCAACGAACGGTGGAGAACTGTGAACCCGGTATCTGTAACTGACTACCAGCAGGTGGTGTCGGCGTCGTTGGACGCACAGCTCGCCGAGCTGGACCCCGAGATCGCTGCGAAGATCGACGACGAACTGGGTCGCCAGCGCGACGGCCTGGAAATGATCGCATCCGAGAACCACACGGCCGTGGCTGTCATGCAGGCGCAGGGTTCGGTGCTGACCAACAAGTACGCCGAAGGCTACCCGGGCAAGCGCTACTACGGTGGCTGCGAGCACGTCGACGTCATCGAGCAGCTGGCTATTGACCGTCTAAAGGCATTGTTCGGAGCCGAGTACGCGAACGTGCAGCCGCACTCCGGTGCACAGGCGAACGCCTCGGTGATGCACGCGCTGATCAAGCCGGGCGACACCATCATGGGCCTGAACCTCGCCCACGGCGGCCACCTGACCCACGGTATGCGCATCAACTTCTCCGGCAAGCTCTACAACGTGGTTCCGTACGGGGTCCGCGAGGACACCCACACGGTGGACATGGCCGAGGTTGAGGCTTTGGCCCAGGAGCACAAGCCCGCGCTCATCGTTGCCGGCTGGTCCGCATACGCGCGGCAGCTGGACTTTGCTGAATTCCGCCGGATCGCTGATTCTGTGGGCGCTTACCTGATGGTGGATATGGCCCACTTCGCCGGGCTGGTGGCCGCCGGGCTGCACCCGTCCCCGGTCCCGCACGCGCACGTCACCACGTCCACCACGCACAAGACCCTCGCCGGTCCGCGCGGCGGCATCATCCTCTCCAACGACGCCGACATCGCCAAGAAGATCAACTCGGCCGTGTTCCCGGGCCAGCAGGGCGGACCACTTGAGCACGTCATCGCGGGCAAGGCTGTCGCGTTCAAGATTGCCGCTTCGGAGGAGTTCCGTGAGCGCCAGGAACGCGTCCTGGCCGGTTCCCGCATCCTGGCCGAGCGCCTAATCCAGGAAGATGTGGCAGCCAAGGGCATCTCCGTTGTGTCCGGCGGAACAGATGTGCACCTGGTTCTCGTGGACCTGCGCAACTGCGAACTCAACGGCCAACAAGCCGAAGACAGGCTCGCCGCGATCGACATCACCGTCAACCGCAACGCCGTCCCGTTCGACCCGCGCCCGCCCATGGTCACCTCAGGCCTCCGCATCGGCACCCCTGCGTTGGCTACTCGCGGATTCGGCGAAGCAGCCTTCCGGGAGGTCGCGGACATCATCGCCGAAGTACTGATCGCCGACGCCGATGCCGACCTTTCCGGGCTGCGTCACCGCGTTGAGGTTCTTGCGAAGGCGCACCCGCTGTACCCGGGTGTAGCTAACCTCTCGCAGTAGCCCGGCGTGTTCGCCCCTCGGGTTCGCCTGTTGGGTTCGCTCGGGTTGCCAGGTCCACAGGAGCCGACGTTCCACTCACCAGTGTTGGGGCCGGGCGCACTTGTCCGTTTGCTTGGGAGATTATTCCTGGCCGATTCGGGGGTTCCCTGCGCAGTATGCCGTGCGAACGGCATGTTGGGCAGCGAACCCCCGGAATGGCGAGGCGCGGTGCCGAGGGGCGGCGTCGGAGGGGGCAGTCGGGCTCGTGGTTGGTGGTTGGTGTTTGGGGTTTGAGGGTCCGCTCCGTTTGTTGGGGGCGGGGCGGGTTCTATTCGTTGTACGTCGTTAGGAAATGACCATGGCCGTTGGGGTCTTTGATCTGTTTACTGTGGGTATTGGCCCGTCGAGTTCTCATACTGTGGGGCCGATGCGGGCTGGGGCGGTGTTTGCCCGGGAGCTCCGTGAGTCCGGGGTGCTCGAATCCGTTGCAGGCTTGCGGGTTGATCTCTACGGCTCCTTGGCCGCCACGGGCAAGGGACACGGGACGTTCACAGCTGTCTTGCTTGGACTTGAGGGCTTCGACCCCGAAAAGATCCTGCCCGCTGAGGTAGAGGAGCGGCTGGCATCCATTGCTGACACGGGCAAGCTCAATCTGGCCGGCGGAATCCTCCTCGACTACACCCTGGAGGATATGGTTCTTCAT
>NZ_SDXQ01000013.1:0-29061 GCF_006964045.1 Arthrobacter sp. TS-15
AGATCGCCATGGAGCATAATTTGGGGCTGACGTGTGATCCGATCGGGGGGTTGGTGCAGATTCCGTGTATTGAGCGGAACGCGATCGCGGCGGCGAAGGCCATCAACGCGGCGAAGATGGCGTTGTGGGGCGATGGGACGCATCGGGTGTCGTTGGACGAGGTGATCGTGACCATGCGGGAGACGGGCAAGGACATGTCCCATAAGTACAAGGAAACCGCGATGGGCGGCCTGGCCGTCAACGTCGTCGAATGCTAAGAGGCACACCACCATGCATTGCGAGGCCCGCTCTGCGCCCTAAAACGCACGCTGAACGTGCAGAGCAGGCCTCACAACTTGGAAATCAACACAAAGGAACGTCATGACACTCGCACCTGAAGGCCGTAAGTTGCTGCGCGTTGAGCAGCGTAACTCGGCGGTCCCGGTTGAACGTAAGCCTGAGTGGATCAAGGCCAAGGTCCAGATGGGTCCGGAGTTTGTCCAGCTCAAGAACCTGGTGAAGAAGGAAGGCCTGCACACGGTGTGTGAAGAGGCCGGGTGCCCGAACATTTTTGAGTGCTGGGAAGACAAGGAAGCGACGTTCCTGATCGGCGGGTCCGAGTGCACCCGGCGCTGTGATTTCTGCCAGATCGATACCGGCAAACCCTCACCGGTGGACATGTTCGAACCCACCAAGGTGGCCCGCTCGGTGCAGGCGATGCAGTTGCGGTACGCCACGGTGACCGGGGTGGCCCGTGATGACCTGGCCGATGAAGGTGTGTGGTTGTACGCCGAAACGGTCCGGAAGATCCATGAGCTGAACCCGGGTACGGGGGTGGAGTTGCTGATCCCTGATTTCTCCGGCAAGCCCGAGCACATCGCGGCGATCTGTGATTCCAGGCCCGAGGTGTTCGCCCATAATGTGGAGACGGTGCCGAGGATTTTCAAGCGCATCCGTCCGGCGTTCCGGTACGAGAGGTCCCTGGACGTGATCACGCAGGGCCGGGATTTGGGCATGGTGACCAAGTCCAACCTGATCCTGGGCATGGGTGAGACCCGCGAGGAAATCTCCGAAGCCCTGAGGGACCTGCACCAGGCCGGGTGCGATCTGATCACGATCACCCAGTACCTGCGCCCGTCCGAGCGTCACTTGCCGGTGGACCGGTGGGTCAAGCCGCAGGAGTTCGTGGACCTCCAGCACGAGGCCGAAGAGATCGGGTTCCTCGGTGTCATGTCCGGTCCGTTGGTGCGGTCCTCGTACCGTGCCGGGCGCCTCTGGGCAACCGCGATGCGGAAGAAGGGCCGGGACATCCCCGACGAGCTCGCCCACATCGCCGAGGGCATCCAGGACTCCGGCACCACCCGCCAGGAAGCCTCCACCATCCTCGCCGCACACGGCTAAACACCCGCACAAGCATTTCGCTGGCCACCACGTTGCTGGCCATCACAACAGCAGTAGTACGACGGCGGTCGGTTGCCTCTCCGGGGCGACCGGCCGCCGTCGGGCGTGAGTCCTAGACACTAGTAAAACTGTCCGTCAAGGAGCCGACACAATCGAACACCAGCGCAGTTTTTGCTCAAGACGAGCACAATATTCGCGCACTCGCGCCACGGTTCGGGCGTTGGCGGCGGCGACGGCTGTGTCCATATTTTGGACACAGCCCGGGGAAGGTGAGTACTCGACGCACCGCCGAAGCTGGGTATACCTGCGGGGGGCCAAGTAGTGAGGCGGAAAAACTAAGTACCGGCATCGCACAGGTGGGTATCTTTCGACTCCCTGTTCGAATGAAAAGAGAGGTACCCGGAAACCTAGCCACGGCACTTGCGCTGACTGAACCATTGGGGACATCGCTTCATCCGACAACAACGATCGGATGCTTGGGGGTTGCGACGCGGCTCCCCGGGACGTAGATCAACCAAGGAGTCTTATCATGCGCAAGCTTTCCAAGAAGAGCCGGGTCACCGCAGCCGTCGCAGGTGTGGCATTGGTAGCAGTGGGTGGCGGAGCCGCCTACGCCTACTGGACCACCACCGGTTCAGGCAACGGCACGGCAACCAACTCGGCCGGCGGCGGAACGGTCACCCTTCACGCGAACTTCGCAGGAGGACTCGCGCCGGGCAACCAGGTTGATGTTGCCTACACGGCCGACAATTCGACCACTTCCAGCACCGTGGTGGGCGCCCTCACCGCCAGCGTGACCACAAACGTGGCTGGCTGTCTTCCGGAGTGGTTCCAGGTCACGGCCGTCACCAGCAACAGCCCGGTCGCGGCCAACACCACAGGAACGTCCGTGGGCGACGGCGTGCTGACGTTCAACGACAGCGCCACGGTGAACCAGGACGCCTGCAAGGGTGCAGTCGTCAAAATCACCGTCACCAGCCTGTAGCTCAGGACCGCCGGGGACCACTTTGCCAGTGGTCCCCGGCCTACGCATTTCTTCCCGCAGCACCGAACACGTCCGAAAAGAGCTTCCATGGACCACCGGCCAACGCGAACAACGCCGTTCCACCGAACACGAGTGCCACTCCGCGCGCTGATACTTGCGCTCGTAGTTGCTTTCGTCCCGGTGGCGGCCCTCGCGGCAAGCAGCGGGCAGGGGACCTCGCAAGGGAACCAGGCGAAGGACAGCAAGGGAATAACCGTGACGCTGTCACCCTCCAGCCGCACCGTGGACCAGGGGCAGTCCATCACGTTCACGGTGGCTGCGACATCCACCGGGGGCTTCGCCGGCCCGGTGACCTTCGCGGTCGCGGGACTGCCGGCAGGAGCGACTGCCAGCCAGTCGCCGTCGTTGGTCAACCTCACGTCCGGTAGCACCGCACAGGTGACGCTGACCGTTGCCACGGCAACCACGACGCCGGCCACGAAGACCGACTTCACCGTCAAGGCCGGCAGCGGGACAACCATGTCCAACACGGCACCGGGACAGCTGCAGGTTTTGGAGGTCAAACGGAACTTCGGCGTTTCCGGTTCCGTCGTCGGGCTCTTGGCCCCGGGGGTTTCCCGCGGAGTGGACCTGCAGATCAACAACACCAACAACAAGAGCATCGCGGTGACGAACTTGAGCGTGCAGATCAGCCAAGTGGTCAGGACGCCCGCCGCTGTGGCCGCTAACCTGCCGTGCACGGCCGCGGATTACCACATCGCCCAATACACAGGGTCATACCCACTCACCGTTGAGCCGGGCACCAGTTCACTTTCACGCTTGAACGTGCCGCCAGGGAAGTGGCCGCAGCTCAAAATGCTGGACACCGCCCAGCTTCAGGATGGTTGCAAAGGCGCGACCCTTAAGCTCACGTACTCCGGCACGGGACAGGCGAACTGACATGACTGCGACAGCCCGAACTCCGCGCACTCCAAACACAGGACGCCTGGCACGAACAGCCGCTGCCACCGTGGCCCTCTGCATCCTGGGCGGCGCAGGGACCGCGTACGCCTACTGGGCTACCAGCGGAACTGGCAGTGGATCAGCAACGAATGGCACCATGCAGACCGTCACGGTGGACGCGCTCATTCCGGGCGATACCCTGCAAACCAGCCTTGCACCCGGTGGGACCGCCGACGTCATCTTGCGAGCCACAAACCCCAATTCCCACGCGGTGACCATTTATGGCATCGCGGGCAATGGTGCCGTCACCGCCGACGCAGCCCACCCCGGTTGTGCCACCACAGGCGTCACCTTCACGCCGCCTCCCATTCCTTTGTCACCGCCGATAACTATTCAGGCAAACAGCTCCATCCCGCTCACGCTTCAGGGGGCGGCAAGCATGAGCGCTGCTTCGCCGTCTGCTTGCCAGGGCGCCCAGTTCACTGTTCCCGTCACCATGGAGGTGCGGAAGTGAGTCGGCATCGTCAGACCACCAACATCGGCACCTTTGGCCGGTGGCATCGCATTGCCTTAATCGTGGTGGGAATCCTCTTCGTCTCCTGGGGAGGGCCCGCTGCCGTTGCTTTCTGGGGTTCGGTCAGTGCCGGCTCCGGAGTGGCAAAAGCTGATGCCCTTAGCCAAGGCGCGAGGCCAACTACTACCGTTTCCGGCACCAGCGTGACGGTCGCCTGGACCGCTAGTACGACGGCGGCAGGACGGTCCGTAACCGGCTACAGCATCTCCCGCTACAGTACGGCGACCGGCGGGACGAAGGTTCCGGCAACGGGCAGCTGCAGCGCAACCGTTGCAGCATTGAGCTGCGTTGAAGTTGGCGTCCCGGCCGGAACATGGTTCTACACGGTGACTCCCCTGCTGTCCCTCTGGCAAGGAGCCGAAAGCCTGCGAAGCAACGCAACCACTCCGGTTACGGACACCACTGCGCCGGACGCGCCAAGTGTGAACGCACCCGCCGCCCTTAACGGGACAACTGCTGCGGAAGTTCTGGTCAAGGGCGCAGCCGAACCGAACTCGACGATCACCCTGACCATCTCCGGCGCAGGAGCGCAGCCCAAAATCCAACAAATAGGCACCGACAGCTCTGGCAAGTGGACGGCTGCAGTGGTTGATCTCCGTGGCTTCGGTGACGGAACCATCACCTATTCTGCGAGGGCAACGGACGCAGCAGGAAACGTCAGCCTCGCAGGGTCTGCGATCTCATCCAAGGACGCAACAGCGCCCAAGGTTACGGGCGTCAGACTGAACAACGGTGGGAGCAGGGATGGGAAGATCGACCCGGGCGATACCGTGACGCTGACGTACTCCGAGGTTCTTAAAGTCAGTACCATCAACACCGCATGGACTGATTCGCCGGGTGGATCACCTACCCAAAATGTGACGGTCAGTATCAACTCAGGCAACGTGCTCACGGTCAGCGCCGGCAGCTCGCCGACAATTACGGTGGGCAGCGTGGATCTGGGAGCCATCTACGGGCCGTCACCAGGAGTCCTGACGTACTCCGGGTCAACCCTGGTTTGGGATGCCACGGCAAAAACACTCACCATCACCTTGGGTGCAACTGTTTCGGGCACCCCAAGCAACGCAAATCGAAGCGCGCTAGCGGCGACGTACACGCCCGCATCTGGAATCACGGACTTGGCCGGCAACCTACTGGCGACAACCCCGATGGCTGGAGCAGCGTCAAACTTCTAGTCCCAGGGTCCCGGCCATGTTTCAAAGATAGTGCCCCTCGTACACGTGATGAGGGGCACTATCTGCGCCCAATACCCGGGTAGCCCTAAATGCCGGGCGTAACCTTGAAGCGGACGCCAGCGCCGCCGTCGTACGTTTGGTCCTGCGACGAAAGGCGAGCCGCCCCTTGAAGGCTGTAGCGGAAATGTTCACGATGGGTCCTGGAAACAAGGACCACCATCCCGCACTCCGCTGCGCTGTAGGTGTGTTTGTTCCGTTGATTACGTTGACGTTGCTGGGCCGGCTGGATCTGGCCGTGTTTGCTTCGTTCGGGGCGTTCACCGGTATTTATGGCAGGAACGAACCTCACAGCGTGCGCTTCCGCAGCCAGTTGCGCGCCGGCGGCTTCATGCTTCTCATTATTCTTCTGGCCACGATGGTTGCCCGCTTGGCGCAAGCTGGGGGCATGGATGGTGCAGCCTACTCCTGGCTACTCACGGCAGCGACCACACTGGTTGCCGGCGCCTGCTCCGTGGTGGTTGCAGCGTGGCGGCTCCGGCCCGGTGGCTCCTTGTTTCACATCTTCGCCTTCGCTGCCATTGCCTCGATCACGGCTCAGCCTCCCCTCTGGGAAGCCATGCTGGTGGCGGTGGCGACTACCGTGTTGTGCCTGCTGATCGGTATGTCATCGCGGATCCTCAAAAGCCACCGGACTCCGTGGAAGCGGCCCCCGCCCATTCGTCACACTGCGGCCGAAAAGCGTGCCATCTGGCTTGAGGGTGCCGGCTACCTGGTGGCCGCAGGGCTGGCGGGAACCATCGCTACGTTGGTGGGGGAACGGCTGGGGTTCGGGCATACGTACTGGGCCATGGTGGCAGCTGTTGTTCCGTTGGTGGGTCACTCCACACGGCACAGGGTGAGCCGTGGCATTCAAAGGATCGCAGGAACAGTGATTGGGCTGGTCTTGCTCGCCGGCATTCTGTGGCTGAATCCTGCGCCGTGGGTCATGGTTTTGGTCATTGCCGCGTGCCAGTTCGGGGCGGAGATGTTCATTGCACGCCAGTATCTGGTGGCCCAGGTCTTCGTGACGCCGTTGGCGTTGATTGCTACTCTGCTGGCCGCGCCGGTGGATCCTGCTTTGCTGCTGCGGGACCGCATCATCGAGACCGTCATTGGCGCCGCCGTCGGTGTTGCCGTGGTAGTGGCGCCGGCTGTTTGGCGGCGTTTACGGGCGGCAAATTCGGGCGCCTAGCCTCAGGAAAAACGGACGCGGTCAGCGCCGCCCGGGCAAATCACTTAGTATCAATTGCTTAGACAATCTAGATACATGTCTACCAAAGGACCGGTGATGAGCGACAAAAGTGAACGTCAGGGCTATTGGTACGGGCTGGAAAGCCGCAAGCGGATGGGTGCTGTTGACGTGTTGAATGCACTGAGGGACTATCGCACGGCCGAGGCTGACATGCGTCGTCGAACCCAGGCGGCCATGGGCATGGGTGAGACGGACCTCATGGCATTGAGGTATCTGCTGGAGGCAGAGCGTGCTGGAAGGGACGTGGGCCCCAAGGAGCTGACGGTGCGTTTGGGGATGACGTCTGCCTCCATGACGTCCCTGGTGGACCGCTTGGTCCGTTCCGGCTACGTCACCCGTGAGCCGCATCCAACTGATCGGCGCGCCCTTATTCTCAAGCCCACACCCGGGTCCGATCAGGAGGTTCGTAGCACCCTGGGTGACATGCATGCCCGGATGATGGAGGTCGCCGAGACCCTGGATCCCGAGGAATCGGCAGTAGTGGTGGACTTCCTGCGGCGAATGCGCGGAGCCATAGACAGCGTGGCCAAATAATCCGGACTGGACATTAAGTAGTAAGTACACATATAACTAGATAGCCAAGCTACTTACTAGGGAATGTGTGGGAGAGAACGATGACAGTCGCGCTGCGTGAACCAAGTTCTAAACCAGTGGCTGAAAACACCGTGGATACCGTCACGGAACAGACAATTCCCAGTGGACCCGTGCACTGCGGTTCGCATATGGCAATCTCCGCCGGACCATCCTACGACTCCATGCAGTGGGTCGCAGTGGAGCCGATCTGGCCAGAATGGGCCTGCGGGTGCGGCTTCCGCATGGACATCGACGCTTTGGACCCCGTGAGTGGTGTCTGGATCGCGGCTCTCCGCCGCCAGAGCCTGCAGCATGAACTGGCAATTGCGCAGAACACGCTGGAGCTGGCGTTCAAAAAAGCGGTCGACGCCGGTGTCGACCCTCGCGCTCTGGCCGAGGTGACCGGAGTCCCGGTCACCGAAGTCGACCTCCTCCTCAAGTGACGCTCCTTGAACGGGCGGCCGTCCGCGCTGATCGCGGGGCCGTCTGTACCGAACGCGCCGCTAAGAGGGAAACATCAACCACGGCAGTCGCAACAGCAACGTCCACGAGCATCGTCGCCGGGACTCCCGCCGCAATCGCCGTAGCCTCAAGTGACAGCCAACCGGACGTGGTCCTTGGAAGCCGCTACCGGCTCGGCACCCAACTGGGCGGAGGCTCGGAGGCTTACGTCAATGAGGCCTGGGACCTGGCTACCGGCAAAGCGGTTGCGGTCAAGATTTTCAGGTCCACGGATTCAGCGGATAACGCCCCTTTCCGGCGAGAGCTGGAAATCCACGGACGCCTGCGGCACAAAAACATTGTCAGGGTCCTGGACTCGGGAGACTCCCGCGACGCAGGAATCCACCATCAGGAAAGCCGCAGTTACGTGGTGCTGGAGCTGGTGGGCGGCAAGGATTTGCGCGGGATCATGCACCATAACCCGGCTTCCCCTGAACAAACGGCTGCCTGGATGACGGACATTGCCCGTGCCTTGGCCCACGTTCATCGCAGGGGAATCGTCCACAATGACATCAAACCCGGCAATATCCTGGTGGACTTCGCTTCCGACCCGCAAGGGCCGGGAATCGCGAAACTGACTGACTTCGGAATCGCGCTCAACGGACGCCACGCGGCGCCCAACTCTTCTTCGGGCACACCTCACTACCTCAGCCCCGAGGAGGTGTGCGGCGAAGCATCCACCACCGCCAGCGACATCTACTCACTGGGTTTGGTTGCGCTCGAATGCCTGACCGGGACCAAAGCGTTCCCAGGCACACCCTTGGAGTCCATGGTGGCAAGGACTCTTGGGGAACCCCGAATTCCCGGCACGGTGCGGCGGCGCTGGTCCATGGTGCTTCACGCCATGACTGATCCCCGCCCTGCCGGCAGGCCGTCTGCCAGCCAAACCGTCGGCATGCTCCGACGCCTCAGCTGGTAGCCAAACAATCAGGCAGATAGCGGCACACGTCCCCGTGCCGAACTGGGGCCTCCTTCAGGAAAGAGAGAATGAAAAATGGGAATCATTGGTTGGATCGTCTTGGGTTTGATTGCCGGCGCCATCGCAAAGGCCATCATGCCCGGTAAGCAGGGCGGCGGCTGGATCACCACCATCCTCCTTGGCGTCGTTGGCGCCGTGCTGGGTGGTTGGATCGGCAGCGCACTCTTCAAGGTGGGCATCAACGAGTTCTGGTCGCTTTCCACGTGGCTGCTGGCAATCGGTGGCGCACTGCTGGTCCTCATCATCTGGGGACTGTTCACGCGCAAGAAGGCGTAACTGCCCAAGCCCAAGAGGCCCCGCCGCTGCACGTTCTGCAGTGGGGGGCCTCTTTGCTGCCCTCCGCACCTCACCCCGCCGGGTAGCCGAGGGCCAGGTCGATCAGGAGGCGGGCGCCGAAGCCAGTGGCACCTTTGCTTCTCCACAAGTCGTCCTTGTCCGACTGCATGGTGCCGGCAATGTCGATGTGCGCCCAAGGGGTCTCCCCAACGAACTCGGCCAGGAACAGCGCAGCTGTGGTGGACCCCGCGTAGGGTCCGCCCAGATTGGAGATATCAGCAACGTCGGAATCCAGCTGGGGACGGTAGGCCCGCTCCAGGGGAAGCTGCCACACCTGCTCGTCAGCACGGCTCCCGGACTCAAGCACCAGGTCCACCAGGCGTTGATCGTTCCCGAACACCGGAGCGGTGAGCTGCCCCAAGGACATCAGCGCCGCGCCGGTGAGTGTGGCTATATCCACAATGCCGTCCACGTGGTCCTCCACCGCCAGCGTCATGGCATCGCACATCACCAGGCGACCTTCGGCGTCGGTATTCTTCACCTCGATGGTGAGGCCGCTGCGGGTGGTGAGGACATCTCCTAACTTGTACGCCGAACCGGAGGGCATATTGTCCGTGCACATCAGAAAACCGGTAACGGCGGCCTTGCAGCCGAGGTCACGGAGAGCGGTGAAAACGGCCAAGACCGCTGCCGCCCCGCCCATGTCCATTTTCATGAGCAGGTGCATGGGGTCGCTCGGTTTCAGGCTGACGCCGCCGGAGTCGTACATGATGCCCTTGCCCACCAATCCGAGGTGTCCTGTTGGCGATCCCTCCGGTCGGTAGCTGAGCTTGATCATGCGGGGCTCTTGGGCACTGCCGGCATTGACGCCGAGGAGACCGCCGCACCTGAGGTCGATGAGTTGTTGCTTGTTGAACTCCTCCACCGTGAAACCGAACCGATTGGCAAGCTCCTGCGACACCTCGCCCAAACCCGCAGCCGTCAGGTGGCTCGGCGGTGCATTGCACAAATCGCGGGCTATGTTGGTGGCGCGGACCTTCACCCGACCCGTGGTCAGCCCCCGTTCCGCTGCCGCTGTGTCTACGCCCGGGGCGAGGAACTGCACCTCGCTCAGAGCCGTTGGCTTGGCCTTGCTCTTTAGTGTGTCGTAGCGGTAGCGGGCCAGCAGCACGCCCTCGGCCAAAACCTGCCCCAGGTGCTCGGCATCGATTCCCGCAGTATCGGAAAGCTCAAATCCAATCCGCGCGTGGCGCTGCGTGGCGCGAACCAAGGCCGCTGCGGCCTTCCGCCAGCCGTCAGCGTCCAATGAGCCCGGTTTGCCGCCGCCGACCGCAACCACCAGCGTGCCCGAGGCGTTTGCCAACTGCAGCGTGGTTCCGGGTTTGCCGTCGAAGCCCGCACTTTCCAAAGTTTCCCGGTGCAGCCCGACGGACGCCGGAACCTCACCCTCGGAGGGGACAACCACGCCAAGGGCATCCAGCTGATCAAAGCCGTCCACGAAGTGCAGCTCCGGTTCGTCGGCCTCAAGGGACGGGACAGCCGTGAAACCTTCAGGGATGAGTTTGTAGGGTTCGTGATTCACCGTTTCGCCTGTTCTGTAGTGGTTTGAGCCGCCGTGGTCGCTTGCGCCGCTGTGGCGGTGGGATGCGCCGTAACCGCTTGGTCCGCCGGGAGGCCGGGTTCCGGGATGGCATCCGGATCGTCCGGTTCGAGTTGCTCAGGGAGGTCACCCTTCATACGTCCGGGCATGCGGCCTGCCGGGACAATCGCCAGCAAGGCAAGCCCGGACAACCCGAGGAGGGAGATCTGCAGGGCCCGAAGGCGAGCTTCCTCATTGACCTCGATCGCGGCCTCCAACTCGGCGGGACTGCTGACCCGGTCGCCGATGACGCCTTCAACTTGGGCATTGGTCATGAAATCGGCCTCGTTGATGTTCACCTTGTAGATCAACTCCTGGGATACCTCCGGATGCGCGGCGGCGCCGCTGGCTATCAGGCTGGACAACATTCCGACGGCGAACGCGCTCGCCACCGCGATGCCCACACTGCCGGAGAGGTTATGGACCAGCCCGCGCCAAGCTCCGACGTCGCCGGCCAACTCGCGGGGAACCGCGCTGAGCAGCGTGTTGAACACCAAGGCGACGATTGCGCCTTGGCCAAGTCCCAGCAGAATCAGCCCCAGCACCACGAAGACCTGACCCCAGTCATTGCGGATGGTGAAGGCGAGCAGGATGAGTGCGCCGGCCACCACCACGAAGCCGCCCTGGGCGATGACACGTGGCGGGAATTTGTCGTACAGGAAAGCCACAAAGGTGCTCGCGAGGAAGATCGACAAGGTGTAAGGGATGATCGAAAACGAGGTCTCAATGCTGGAACGGCCCTGAACGATCTGTATATACAGGGGGATCAGGAAGTTTGCGGCCGTACCAACAAACAGCATGATGGCCATGCACGCCGTGACTGCGAGCTCGGAACTGGAAGCGAGCACCCTGAGGTCGAAGATCCGAGGAAGCTTGGCATCCTGGCGCTTCCTGATCCACGTGAAGAACACCTGGCCCATGATGAGCCCCAGGATGATCAGGAGTGGCGCGGGTGAGAGGCCGAGGATCTCGAAGGGTGCCTGGCTGGTGGCGAACCACGTACCCCAGGAGGACAGGCCGCTGAAACCGAAGCTCAGCAGGATGACGGCCACCGCGGCGATGATCGACCCCGTCCAGTCGATCTTCAGGTTCGGTTGCGCCGGGACAGTCTTGAGCCTGAAACTCAGCAGCAGGTTGATGGCACCAAGGACCACCATGAGACCAAACGAGTAACGCCAGCCGATGGTGGTTGCGAACCAGCCGGCAATGAGCAGCGCCAAAACACCCGCTGCCGGGATGGCCGCGGCCAGGAGCCCGATGGCTTTGGCTTGTTGCTGGTCCTTGTAATTGGTGGCGATGAAGACCGTGAGGGCCGGTGCGATCAGTGCAATCACCGCGCCTGAAGAAGCTTGGGCAATGAACAGCATTGCGGGACTGAGACTCAGTGCCACACCCGCCATGGCGGCCGCATGGATGGCCACGGCGATCTGGAACACCTTGCGCGTTCCGAACCGCGCGCCCAGCTTCGCTCCCAACAGGATGAAGGCCGCCATTGAAAACGTTCCGGCAGTGATGGCAGTGCCCACGGATGTAGCCGCAGTGTCCAGGTCGGTAGTGATGCCTTGCATTGAAACCGTCAAGGCGTTGACGGCGAACGATGCCTGGATCTGGGTGAGGACCACCACGATCAGGGGCAGCCAGGAAGCCGCCTTGACGGGTGGTGGGGTTTCTTTGGTGGTGCGCTCACTGGCCATGTCTTGCTCCTGGTGTGCTCTGTTGGTTGCATGGGTTTATTGGTGCTAGTTCTGAAGCGGCCAGATCACGGGCACCAGCAGGATGGCCACAGCTGCATAGAGGGCCATGATCGCCAGCCCGAACTTCCAGTAGTCGCCGAACCGATAGCCTGCCGGTTGCATGATCATCATGTTGGCCGGAGTCGCCACCGGCGTCAGTAAGGCAGCGGAGGACGCCACCGACACACACATCAGCACTGCGTAGGGGTTGATGGAGGACTCCTGCGCCACGGACAGGGCAATGGGGATGATGATCAGCGCTGTGGCCGTGTTGCTGATCAACTGCCCCAGGACGGCGGTGACCACGAACAGTCCCACCAGCAACAACAACGGGCCGCCATCTCCCACTACGGACACCATGCCTTCAGCCAGGATCTCCGCAGTGCCCGTCGAGGTGATCGCCGTGGACAACGGGATCATTCCCGCCACCAGGATGAGCGTGGTCCACGCCATGGAACGGTGGGCCTGCTGAACGGTCACCACGCGGAGTACCACCATGGCCAGCGCGGCCAGGAGCGCGGCGACCGGCGCAGGGACGAGATTGGTGGCCAACAGGACAACCATGACGCCGACGACGATCAGCGCCGGTGTGGCGCGGGGCCCCAACGGGACGGTCTGCCTACGGATGGTATCCGGCGAGTCCACCAGCAAGACGTTGTGATCCACTGTGTGCTGGTCCAAGGCAGACCAGGTTCCCTGCAGAAGCAGCCTGTCTCCGGCGGTGATGAGAGTGCGTCCCGACGATTCCGGCTCGCCCGGATGATGGTGGGCCAGCACCACCAGGTCGCCGCTTTCGGTGACCATGCCGGGGTAAGCCTCCGTGCCAACGAGGTTCGAACGGGGAGCGACCACCACCTCGGCTACTCCGTAGCTGCTGCTGATGAGCCCGCACGTCGCGTCGTCGTCCTGTTTCAGGCCATACCGGGCGGCAAGGGCGTTGATGGTTTGCTGTCCCCCTCGCACCACAATCTCATCGCCTCCTTCGAACACATCGCTCTCGGACGGCTTGCCGGCCGGGTCCTGAACGCTGATGAGGTGGAGATGACCGCCGTCGTGCTCGTCCTGAAGACACGCAACCGGCTGGCCCACCAAGGCCGAGCCGGCGGGGATGCTGAGCCGGCTCAACCCATCGCCATCCAGATAATGGTTCATGAGCGTCTCACCATGGGAACCCAGATCCTTTGGGAGTGCCTCAGGGGTCCTGGTGGGCAAAAGCCGTGGCCCCAGCCAAAGGGTCAAACCGATGGTTCCCAACAACAGCGGAAGCCCCACCAGCCCGAACTCGAAGAACCCGATCCCCGTTCCGGTAGTGTCCAGCGCCGCATTGAGAATGAGGATGTTCACCGGTGAACCGGTCAGGATCAGCAGTGAACCCGCGTGAGCGGCAAAGGCCATGGGCATCAACAGCTCGGAAGGCCGCCTGCCCAGGCGAACCGCCAGCACAACCACCATGGGAAGCAACGCGGCAACTGCCCCATTGACACTGATGAGTGCCGTTAACAGGGCCGTAAGAACCATCATCAACACCATCAGCCGGGTCCGGCTCGTCCCCGAAAACCTGATGAGCAGGCTTCCCAACCATGTAGTAACGCCTGCGGCATCAATGGCCTCCGCCACCACGAACAGCGCCGCAATCAACACCACGGTCCCGCTCCCGAAACCGGCAAACGTATCGTCCAACCCCACAATGCCGGTGCCATACAAGGCCAAGGCCGCTCCGAGTGCCACTACCTCAACCGGCAGGCGGTTCCACACGAACGCCGCAATCACCACGACGAGCACCAGCAACGTGAGGGCGACGTCTGTCATGAGTGCCTTCGGTAACCCGCAGGATCTTTGGCCAGCATTCTCTCAGACTAGATCCGTGTTCCCGCCGCAGGGTCACCCCAAACAGGTGAGTGATGGGCGTTTTCCGAGGTCACGGCTAGGGTAAATATCCGGTCTTATAGGCCGCTGCCACCGCGTCATGCCGTGAACCGGCCCCCAGCTTCGAATAGATAATGCGAATGTGAGTCTTCACCGTGTTCACGGACAAGTGGAGTTCCGCTGCCATCTGTTCCTGCGACAAATGCGATGGAAGGAGAGCGAGGACCTCCCGTTCCCGGGGAGTCAACGACTGCGCTTGCCTGGTGTCAGTGGGCGGCCGTAAAGTCAGCAGCCGCTGGGCCAGGGCCTCTCGCGGCCCATAGGCGCCTACCCTTTCCACCAGGAAGTCCATCACTTCCCGGGGAGCGATGGCCAGGGGTCGGAGGACGTCCAGTTCGGCTGCCGTGTGGAGGGCTTCTTCCAGGAGTTTGCCGGCCAGTGTGCGTCGTCCGGTTCGTAGGGCCATGGAGCATTCCAGAACGGTCACGTGGAGCCTGGTCCATTCCAGCAGCGGCGTTATTGTGCCGGCGTGCAATGGCCTGAGGCGGTCCGAAGCAGCGTCGAAGCGGCTGATCCCGGCTGGCCCCTGAGCACGCAGGAGGCAAAGTTCACCCGTTCCTGGAATTCGCTCTTCCGCCCATTCCAACACCTCACGGGCTTGGTCGGCATGGCCAAATGCCAGTGCAGCGGTGTGCTCTATCACAGCGATGCTGGCAGCCAGCGGCCGGGCAAAGACATGGTCCCTGCTGATCCGCAGCCTGGCTTGCCGCAGGTCGCCAAGGGCGTTGCGCCTGTTCCCGGAATCCAGGTGCGCGCATGCTGTAATGATCTCCAGCGTGGCTCGCATGGCACCCCCGACTCCCGTGGAGGAAGACCCGAGTTGTCCGAGTTCGGAAAGGCCTGCCGCGGCAAACTGCAGGGCCTTGTTCGGTTCAGCACGGAGGAGCGCGGCCGAGGCATGCATGAGTGCGCCAGCAGACCTTCCGGCGCCGGCCGTCCACAGTTGTCTCGGCAGCTTTTCCTCTGAGAGCCGCAGAACTTCACCGGCACGGCGGAGCTGGCCTTGCAGCGAATACATGGCTGCCAGTTTGAGATAGACCTTGCCGGCGAGGTAAGCGTTGCCTGCCTCGCTGGCTTCGATGAGGGCTGCGGAAGCTTCGTTCTCGG
Organism: Arthrobacter sp. TS-15; assembly: GCF_006964045.1. Taxonomy (NCBI): domain Bacteria; kingdom Bacillati; phylum Actinomycetota; class Actinomycetes; order Micrococcales; family Micrococcaceae; genus Arthrobacter; species Arthrobacter sp. TS-15. Next base: position 15,082 of record NZ_SDXQ01000013.1, read on the forward strand.
CAATCCCATAGCTGCCTTCCACCAACGCGGCAGTGACCGTAACCATCCTCGCCTCGATACGGACGTCGCTGTGCCCCGAGAAACGGAGCGCAGCGTGATCCACGGTGGCCTGCGGGTCATGGCTCTCCCACGCGTCGCTGAACCAGGAAAGTCGCGCTTTTGCCAGAGCCTGCAGCTCTCGGAGTTCGGCAGGAGGGTCGGCAGTCCGATGCCGGTTAGCCGCAGCTAAATAACGGGTAGCGGTGGTGGGCTGACGGCTTTCAACATAGGCCAGTGCGGCAACCACGCAGAGTTTGGGATTCACAGCGAAGAGGGCGTCAGGCAAAGCAGCAATCGTACGGCGGACGTGCACCACTTCACCCGATCCCAAGAGCGCCGCGCCATGCCGTTCAAGGACGTCGATGATCAGATCATTGTCCGCGGAGTCCATGGCGTGCCTGAGTGCCGCAACAGGCTCGCCGGCACACTCATGCCACCGCGCAGCAATCCGGCTGAAGCGCAGTAGTTGGTCGGGGTGCTTCCGGGCCAGCCTGGCTTTGAAATAGCCGCGGATCAGAGGGTGGACCAGGAAGACATTCCGCCCGATGCCTGACGACTCAACGATCCCCTTGTCGTCGGCCAGGCGCGAGAGGATGCAGCCGGCGTTCGTGTTGCCTGCAAGGACGTTGGCCTGAGCCGCAACCACCTCGCGGCACACGCTGGAACTGGACAGTACATGCCGTTCCTCACGGGAAAGAGCACTGAGGATCTGGTGGTCCAGGTAATCGGAGAGCTGCCGGTCGTTGGCAGCGAGGTCTCCCAGAGCGGCGTCCGGATTGGCAGCCTCGCGAAGATAACGCAAGGCGAGGACCACACAGGCCGGCCACCCCTGGGTCTGCCTGAAAAGCTCAGGCAGTTGCTGCACCCCCACCAGGGTGGTTGTCCTTGCTGCCAGTACGTTGATGTCGTTCACAGTGAAAGCCAGGTCTTTCGCGCCCAACTCAATGACGCGTCCGCTCAGCCGGGCAGGTCCCGGGTCAACCGCAGAGCTGTCCCGGAAAGCGAGGACCAGTTGAAGGGGCAGGCCCGCTTGGTTGAGCAATGCGGGTATCCAGTAATCTCGTTCAACCGGAGCAAAGCCGTCCACGCCGTCGATCACCAGACGAATGGTGGTGCCGGATGCAGTCAGTACTTGGGCAAGATCTCCCAGGACGTCCACAGCACAGTCTTCGGCTCCGGAAAGTTGCTCCAAAGCGCCCGGTGGAACGGCAGGGCATCGCCGGAGCGCCCCCAATATGGCGGGCCATAGGGCTTCCCTGTTGTGTTGGTCGGGGCCGAGCCACGCGACGTCGTGCAACTGACCGTCCAGCCACTGGCTCAAGAGCACTGTTTTTCCGTACCCTGCGGGGGCGCAGATCAGCACGGTGCTGGCCGTGCAATCAAGCTTGGCCACGAGTCGGGGGCGTGCCATCAAAGCCAAGGGCGGCCGTGGGACCGCAGTTGGCTTCGGGCTTAAGAGGTCCGGGCGGGTACCACCTAGGTCGTCCACACCTTCAGTGTAGGGGCGGGGCTTCGAGGATTCACCCGGTATAGACGATCCGCGTGGCGGCCATGGGACGTAAGGATGATCTTGGCGGCCGTGAGACGCTTGGAGAAGGCCCGCGAGAGGGGTTTCACCATGCAGTTTTTCAAGGACATCATGAGTGCCGCGGACTCCGGGTGGGTCTACCCGCTTGGGGCGATCTTTGTTGCGCTCTCGGCCATCTTCCCGCCGATTCCCACGACGTCATTGTTCGTGGCCTTGGGTGCGCTCGCGGCCACGGATAACCTCCCCAACGCGTTCCTGTTGTTCGCAGCCATGCTCGCCGGTGCCGTGGCCGGCGACGTGGGCGCCTACGAACTGGTCCGTCGCCGGGATATGGCCAACTGGAGGATGCTTCAGGGTCCCCGCCCCCAGAAGGCTCTGCACGCATCCCGGGAACGCTTGGCCAAGCATGCGGCCTCGTGGGTCCTGACGTCCAGGTTCGTGCCCATGGGGCGGCTGACCATGAACGTGGCCAGCGCGATCACCCCGGTCCCACGGGGGAGGTTTGTCCTGTATTCCGTGGTGGCAGGCATCGTGTGGTCCGCATACTCCGTGGGTATTGGTGCCCTCTCCGGGCTCCTGCCCGGGCTTTCCACTGAGTTCGCCGTGGTGATTGCCATAGCGTTCTCATTGCTTCTGGGCCGGGCCATCAGCGCTGGAGTGACCTGGTATCTGCAGTTGGATGACTAACCAAGCCACGCTACTGAAGCGAGGACGTCAACCGCGCCAGGTTATCCAGTGCCTTGTGGCCTACTGGCCGGCGGAGCCAATCCTCCAGCAGCAACTCCGTGCTGGCCGCGCGGTAGCTGTCCTCGACTGCCCGCATTTGGTCGACTATTGAGCGTCCATGAACCAGTACGGAAACTTCCATGTTGAGGCTGAAGGATCGGACATCCATATTGCTCGAGCCGATCACAGCGACGTCGTAGTCCACGGTGAAGTGCTTGGCATGCAGGACTTGCGGTGCCTTGTACAGGTAAATTCGGACGCCTGCCCGCAGTAGAACCTCGTAGTAGGAACGCTGTGCGTGGTAGACCATGGCTTGGTCGCCCACTTCCGAGACGAAGAGCTCCACGTTGAGGCCACGGGAGGCTGCTGTGATGATGGCCAACTGGATGGCCTCGTCCGGTACGAAGTATGGGCTGGTGATGCTGACGCGGTGCTCGGCCTTGTAGATGAGTGTGGTGTAGAGCTTGAGGTTGTTGTCATTGTCGAAGCTGGGGCCACTGGGAAGGACCTGTGCGTCGATGAGCTCGGGTGCGGAACCAAGGACCACCGGCGAAGTGTCCAACGGCAGCAGTGTCTCGGATTCGCTGTACCAGTCAGTGACGAACACTGCGTCCAGTTCCCGCACCACGGGGCCTTCCAACCGCACCATCAATTCGTGCCATTGGAGGCCCCGCTTGATGTTGCTTTTCTTGTTATAGGACGCATCAATGAGGTTTTGCGAGCCCGTGTATCCCACGCTGCCGTCCACTACCACCAGCTTGCGATGATTGCGCAGATCCGGGCGCTGCCACTGTCCTTTGAAAGGACGCAAGGGGAGCATGGCATGCCATTCGGCGCCCATCCCATGAAAAGCGCTCAGCATGTCCCGATACGTGGGGTCGAGGACCGCTGCCAAATGGTCGAAGAGGACGCGGACCGGAACTCCCCGCCGGCAAGCCCTGGCCATGGCCTCGAAGAACGGCTCAGTTGTGGGGTCCAACGCCAAAATGTAGAACTCCACGTGCACGTACTCCGTGGCGGCATCGATGTCCTCGATCATGCGATCAAAACATCCCTTGTAGTCCTCCAGTAATTCGGCCCGGTTGCCGCCCACCATGGGCAGCGCGCCCAGCCGGAGGTTAAGTTCGACGGCGGAGCGCAGCCAGGCGGGCCAGTCCTCACTGTGGCTCACTGCTGAGAGGCCGGGCGTCCGTGCCAGCATGAGCTCGTTGACGGCGCGCTGCTTATCGCGCCTGGCCTTGGGAAGTTTGCCGCGGCCCACCAGCAGGAATGCCACCATTCCCAAGTAGGGGATGAAGATGATCGCCAGCACCCAGGCAATGGCAGAGGACGGCCGCCTGTTTGCGGAGACCATCACTGCCGCGATTGATCCGAGCACAATGTGGAGCGCCAACAAGATCCAGGCGACAGCATCGGCGTCGTTCAGTAGTCCTTGCATGCCGCGCTACTTGGCGTTCTGCTGCGGTATGACCACCTTTTTGATGATCAGCAGAATAGAGGCCGTGGTGGGGCACGCTATCAGCGCCCCCAGCAGGCCCAGGAGCGTCCCGCCCACCATCGCGCCAATGAGGACCAGGGAGCCTGGGATGCTGATCGCCTTTCCCACTATGCGTGGTGTGAGCACGTAGGCCTCCACTTGCATGTAAGCCAGCATGACGAGGAAGACCACAAGGGCCGTCGAGGGAGAGGTGAAAAGTGACACCACGGTAATGATTGCCGTGCTGATGGCGCTGCCCACCAAAGGTATGAGGGTGATGGGGAACGCCAGGACAGCGAGGACCGCCGCGTACCTGACTCCTGCAACAGACAGGAGAATGAAGGTGAAGATCGCATTGAACAACGCAAGGACGGACATGCCGCTGAGGTATTTACCCACCGAAGCAACAATTGTGTCGGTTATCTCCGCGAATGATTCCCGTCGTGATGCGGGAACCAGGGAGTAAAGGCTGGCTTTCATCATTTCGTGCCCAGCCACAAAATAGAGGGTCAGGACAACAACAAAAATTACGGCGAAGGTGCCATTCACCACGTTGTAGCCCACCTGCACGGCACCCCCGCCAATGGCGAGCCACACATTGGGATCCCCCGCCGAGGTTTCCAGCCACTCCAAGAGCGGGGTCAGCGCTCCTCCCAAAGTTCCGTTAAATTCCAGGAACCATTCCTGTTCACTGACTGCTTCGAAACTGGATGGCAGCAAACTGACCAGCGCTGCGCCTTCCTCCACCAGGATGGGGACGATGAACCGTATCAGCACGGCCACCAGCAGCAGGAAGCCAACCGCCACGGCAAGGACTGCGCCGCCGCGGGAGAATTTCCACCGTTCCAGCCAACGAACCAGGGGATAGAGGCCTAGGGAGATGAACAATGCGGCAAAGATCAAGGTCAGCGAATACCGCAATGTGATGACTGCGGAGCCCAAAGCCAGGGCTACCAGTACACCGAGCGCCGCGATGAGGCCGAAGCGGAACGGTCAGCCTTCCAACAGGGGGAATGCCTTCAATCGCGTCATGCGGTCCCTTTCGGCTGTACGTGAAGAGCAGACCGTAGCCTGGGTCAGGCCAAAGCGATCTCCTTGAGGCGAGCGTACTCGGCTTCGTTAATGTCTCCAGCGGCAAGCAGCGCTTTGGCCGCTTCGATTTGTTGGGTGGGGGAGGGGGCTCCGGCAACGTCGCGGATGTAGTTCTCCGCCTCTTCCACCGATTCCCTGACCCGAATCTCACTACGCAGAGCCATGCCCTTTCCACGCATGATCACGTAGATCAATGCGGAGATGAAAGGAGCCACGAACAGGCATAGGATCCACAATGCTTTTACGCCACCACTCAGGGCTTTATCGCGGAGAAGATCGGAGATGATCTGAAAGAGGAGGATCAAATAGGCAACAAAGAAAAATGCAACAATGATGCTCCACAACGATTCCAAAAAGCTCATGGTGTCTTCCCATCGTTCGTTCGGCCCGGGGCTGGACCGCCGTCCTCCGGCTGGGGATTCGCTCCCCGGCTGGACCACACCACCATTCTCGATTCGCCCGCGCCCCCAGCGCGCGTGCCTTCGGTGGATCGGTATCGAATGGGTAGAAAGATCACCCACTAAGGGTGAGCGGGTTGATGGCGTTGGACGACTGACGGATTGATACGTGCCCGCTGCCGGTCACAAATCCCCCGTAGCGCCGTGGCTGCAGCTCGCATCCGGAGGTCCGCTACGCTGCTCAGAGCCACGCCAATCCGCACGCATAGGGCCACCAATGACGCACTCTTTCGCAGCCGACAACGCCCTCCCGCAGTCGCAACATTCGCCGGAACCGACGCCGGAGCGCAGCGCCGAACGCCGCCCCGAGCGCTCCGCGGCCGGCACCGCTCTGGGAGCCTTCGGAATGGTGGCACTCATCGGCGTGATCGCACTCCTCCTCCACATGCTCGCGGAGCATTCTCCGCGAGTGGGTCCCGGTTATGCCGGCTGGGCGCAGGAAACCATCGGTTCCCCTCTGGCCGCAGTGCGCTGGTTCCTCGGTGACATGACCGAGCCGCTGTTCTACAAGTCCGATCTCGGAGCGGTCGGACTGCTCACGGGTGCCGCGTTAGCGTGGTGCGTTGGCCGTCGCGGTGTGAAGTGGGTCGGCACACTTAGCTACGATTCCGGGCTGTGGCCCTGGGTTTTGGCTTCCGCTTCGATGAGTTTGTTGCTGTCCAACCTGGTGTTCGGTTGGGTGCTCGACGACGGGTGGCAGCCAACGTTCGTTCCGTTCGTTTGCGTCGCTCCCGCTATGGTCCTGCTGTACGGGGCTGGTTGGCGGACCTGCATCACCGGAGCGATCCTGGGTGCAGCTACCACCACACCGTTGGCGTTGCTGTTTATCCCCACTGTTTCAGCCCCGCTTGCCCTGCCGGCTGTGGTGGCAAGCGTGCTCGCCATGTCAGTGGGCTCGGTCATCTCATTCCTGATAGCCCGGCGTCTGCCGTGGCTTGTCCTGCGGGAGGCTCGGGAGGTTCGCCCTGCCACGCAAGCGGAGCTGCCGCCGTCGAGCCTCAACCGGCGCGTTCCCGCCGACGCCGTTTGGGCTGCGCGGCGGGTCCTCAAGGACTTCACGGAAACTCATTTCTTCGCCAACGAGCTCGCCGGCGCCGGTGTAATCCTTGCTGTGGCCGCAGCATTTGTCCTGAACCCGGGACTGCCGTCGTACGGGACCGGCCTGCTGCCGCACATACTGTTTGCCCAGGCACTGACCTCGGCCATCGGTGTCACGCTGTGGCGGGGCTGGTACCGCGAGGGCGGATGGGCGGCCACCTACGCGTCCGTTGTGTCGGTTGCCCCGGCGGCAGTCCTCGCGTACGGCGGCTCCTGGCAGGGAATGGTGGGTGGTGCCGTGATAGGTGCCATCCTGGCACCGCCTATAGCCAAGGCGATCTCCGCGCGGCTGCCAACCGGCTTCCATCCGGTCATCGGCAACACGGCCGCCATGGCAATCTCGACGGCGGTCGCCTTGCCCCTGATTGGGCTGCTGCCGTAGTTCCTGTGTCCCCGCCCAAGTGACGTGGAGCCAACCCGGCCGGTGTTTAGCCGCCGACGTGATGAATCGTGAACGCACTCAGGAATCCCACGGCGGCCGTTAGCCCGGTCAGATTATGGTGCTCCTCGAAGGCCTCGGGAATCATGGTGTCCGCGAGCATGGCGAGGATTCCGCCAGCGGCAATGGCCGTGATAAACGCGATCACGCTCTCCGGTGCATTTTCCAAGGCGGTGTATCCCAGCAGGGCAGCAAGCCCGCTGAACACTGCAATGCCGGCCCAGGTGCCAAAGACGTAGGCGGGGCTGCGTCCGGCCTTCTTCATGCCTGCTGTGCTGGAGAGGCCTTCCGGGACGTTGGATATGAAGACGGCGGCGAGCATGGCCGGACTCACTGCTCCGCCGGCGAGAAGGCCAACACCAAGGACCACTGATTCCGGGATGCCGTCAATAAGAGCCCCTACTGCGATGGCCGTGCCGCTTCCCGGGGAGTCCTTCTCCGAGGGCTGAGGTCCACCGGAACGTTTCCGATGCTTGGCTCCAGCCCGGGCCAGCAAGACGTTGGAGCCCACAAAGATCACCGCTCCCAAAAGGAAGCCAAAGATGGTGGGGATCAGTCCGCCGCCCTCAACGGCTTCATCCACAAGTTCGAACGACAATGCAGAGATCAGGACGCCGGCGCCGAATGCCATCACCGTGGACACGATTTTGGCCGGCACTTTCCAGATCCACGCTATGCCCGCTCCGAGGACCAAAGCGCCACCGGCAAGTGTTCCCCACATCAAGGCCTGCAACCACATTGGCATGAGTCCCACCCTTCCATTGGCCGTTCATGTGCATCAAGAAGTGTTGCACATGGGGTTCGATGGGCTATCCCGACGTGCGTAGATTGCCCGGGGTCCGGCTGGGTTGGGCTGGACTGGGCTGGGTTGTATTGGGCTGCGGGAGTCTTGAGGTTTTCCTGAGGAAGTGTTGCGGGTATGCAGGATTTGTTCTTGATTCTGGCCCGGCACAGTAGTTCTTGTCAGCCAGAGAGGCTGGAAACGAACGGCCGGCCGGTCTCACGGTGGCCTCCCGAAAGGAAACTGATTCCCATGGCCATCAGCCTCAAGACCACCTCCGGCAAGATCCTCGCTTCCGTCGCACTGGTCGGCACCGCAGCCGCCGTCGCCGGCATGGGCACCTACGGCGCGTTCACCTCTTCGACCTCCGCCTCCCAAGCCGTCACCGCAGGAACGGTCACCATCGCCCTGGGCGCACCCGGCCCCGCGAACACCCTCAACGTCCCGGTCGCTGGCCTGCTGCCCGGTGACAAGGTCGAAAAACTCGTCACCCTGGCCAACACCGGCAACTCGGACCTGAACAACGTCACCCTCACCACCAACGCCGGCACCACCGCATCCCTGCTCACCACGGACGTGACCAACGGCCTGCAGCTGACCATCGAAAACTGCTCCGTGGCCTGGACCGGCGCCGCAGCCCCGTACAACTGCACCGGGACCAAGACCACCGTCCTGGCCTCCGGCCCGGTCATCGCAGCGAACAAGGTCCTGAACAACCTCACCTCGCTGACCTCGGCCAAGACCGACAACCTCAAAGTCACCACCGCGTTCCCCACCACCGCGAACAACGACTTCCAAGGCGCCACCTCCACCATCGCCTTCGCCTTCACCGGCACCCAACGCACCGAAACCACCAAGTAAACAACACCACCGGCCCCGCCGGGTCTGATCGGTTCCTTTCCCCCAGCCCGATCAGGCCCGGCGAGTATCCCGTCAAGCACAGCCACTTCACCAGAACGGAGAATCACCACCAGCCCCGCCGGGCCTGGTCGGGCGCCCCCCTGCCCGATCAGGTCCGCCGGTATTGACGCACCCGGTTCTGCTGTTGGGCAGCGTTTCTGCTGGAGAGCGGTTCTCCTGTGGGTCACCGGTTTCGCTGTTCAACACGGTGAGCGCGCCTTACCCCCCCCACGAACTTCAACCCCCACCACGGAAGGAACGCCACGTCATGAGCATCATCACCAGCATCAACGAACCCGCACTCCACGGCCGGCGTTCCGCCGGGGAGGCTAGTGCCGCCGTCGGAATCTCAGCTGATGCGGCTACCCCAACTGTTGCCGCCGCAACTGCCGTCACAACTGCGGCCCCTACAACTGCTGCCAGCGCCGCTGGCACTGCTGGCCGGTTTCGTCGGATTGCCGGCAAAGTGGTCAAGGGCATCGGCGTGGGCATGCTGATCCTAGGCGCGTTGGTGTTCCTGTTCCTGGCGATCGGGCCACGGATCCTGGGTTACCAAACCTCCACCATGCTCACCGGTTCCATGGCCCCGCTGATCAACCCGGGCGACGTCGTGGTCACCGTCCCCACCCCCACCACCGACGTCAAAGTAGGCGACATCATCACCTACCACATCCCCGTCGAAGACCAGCGCGTGGAAACCCACCGCATCACCGAGATCACCACCACCGCCGACGGCGGCATCGCAGTCCAGACCAAAGGCGACGCCAACAACGGCCTCGACCCCTGGATCGCCACCCTCCAAGGCAACACCGTGGACAAGCACGTAGCCACCATCCCCTACGTTGGCAACGCCATCCGGGCCCTGCGCGAACCCATCGTCATGAACACCCTCATGTACGGCGCACCCGCCATCCTCGTCATCGGAATGCTGGCCTCCATCTGGACCAAAAACCCGGACAACACAGCCCCGCAAGGCACAGCAAAGCCCCAGGCGGCAAGCGGTGAGTGAGGACCCGGGCCCCGTAACGGAGGCCACCGCCTTGGAACCGTGCCGCCTTCAAGAGTTGGCTGACGAGCTGGGAGATCCATCACCGGCGCTCGGTTTTCTCTCCAATTACCTGTCCATGCTGCCGGACCGGGTGCTGAGCATCTCCAACGGCTTATGCGGGCACAACGCTGAAGCGAGTATGGACGCCATCCTGAGCCTGAAGATTTCCTCGGCCATGGTGGGAGCCATGGAGACGGAGGATCAGTGCCAGGTCATTGAACGGATGATCCGGGAAGACCACTTCGACTCCGCAATCCGGGCATTCCCGGCCCTTCAGAAGTCCACGGACCGCTGCTTTGCCGAGGGTCCGCAGCTGCTGGGGAAAGCACGGGAGACCCTCTGCACCGCGCCCCGGACTTCTCTCTAGTGCGAAGCGCTCACCTGGTGTTCAGCACTCATCGGTCGTTCAGCGCTCAGCTGGTGCTCAGCGCTCAGCCGGCAGGCTCGTGTCGGTCGTTGTGACCTGGTGCGGCACAAGGAACAGCGCGGCTACGGCCAACAGCCCGGCGGCGGCGAAAACGTAGAAGCCTGCAGGGTAAGCGATGTTTGCGGCAACCAAAGTCCCCGTCACCGCCGGCCCGACGATTGCGCCGAGCCTGCCCACCCCTGCTGCGAAGCCCAGCGCCGTACCACGAAGGCGGGGAGGGAAGAGTTGGCTGACCCAGGCGTACACCAGTACCTGGGAGCTGAAGACGAAGACCCCCGTGACGAATACGGCTGCGTTGAGCAGGAACTCGTTCTGGATTTTGACGCTCAGGATCGCCAGCAACACTGCGGACAAACCGAACCACATCAGCACGATCTTTTTGGTCCCGTGTTTGTCGGCCAGGATTCCGGCGAGGAAGAGACCAGCGACGGCGCCGAGGTTGAGGACCAGCAGCAGTGTAAGGCCCGTGCTAACCGGGTAACCTGCGGCTGCCATCAGCTGTGGCAGCCACGTGTTCAGGCCGTAGACCAGCAGCAACCCCATGAACGAGGCGATGCCGATACCCAAGGCAACCATCGGATACGGCTTCTGCAGGAGGTCGCGGAAACCTGTCTTCGGCTTGGCGCTGGTTGAATGTCCGCTGGTTGAACGCCCGACGGCGGTTGTTGCGTTTGCGGGTTGGCTCGTCTTGAGTTCGCTGGCCTGCGTCGGAGCCGTTGTGGCCGGGGTGCCTGCAGCAGGGGCTGCTTCAGGGAGAGACTCCGGGAGTTTCGCCCACAGGAAGGGCAGAAGGGCGAGACCCGCAACGCCGCCGATGATGAACATGAGCCGCCAGTTCGGAACGATGAAAATTGCCAGAAGCGCCGTTGCTACAGCGCCAACGTGGTAACCGGTCATGGTCCGGGTAGTGGACTTGCCAGCCGATCCGGCAGGGGCGTAGTCGTTGATGTACGCCAAAGCCGCAGGGAGGCACGCGCCCAAGCCGAGTCCGGCCAGCATACGAAGCAGGGAGAAGACGGCGACATTCGGGGCGAAGGCAACTCCGACGGTGAACAGCGAGAAGCTTGCTACGCAGGCGATCAGGAGTTTACGGCGTCCGAATTTGTCCGAAAGCGGCGCGATGAAGAGGGCGCCGAGGCCCACACCTACCAATGAAATGGTGGCGGCGAAGGTAGCCCCGAACGCGTCAAAGCCCAACTCGCCGGTCTTGATGAGTGTTGGGATGACGGTACCCAGGACAACGAGGTCGAAGCCGTCCAACACCATGGCCAGCCAGCAAAGCCAAACGGGCCATTGAGAGCGGCGGGCAGATGACATCGTTGGCATAGCGTCCTCGGTACTTCGCAGATAGGTCGACCCACCGCAGAACGGTCGGTCGGTCGGTTAAGAGAGTTGTATCACCGCTCGGTGTTGCCTGGCACACGTTCTACCATTGAACGGAAGGGAGCCAGCAGGGCATTCGCCCAGGCCGTGTCCCGGAGCGCCGCAATCGGCAGGCTGATGAGCGCCCTCATGAGGCGGCGGCCGGAAGCAAAGGAGCAGGGCATGGCTAACTCGGCGTCAGGCGATTCAGTGGTAGACCGCGTGGTGCGGGTCATAGAGGCCTTCCCGGAAGGGACCACCTCGCTGCAGCTAAGCGAGTTGGCTGACCGATCTGGACTTCCGTTGTCATCAGCCCACCGACTGGTCCGGCAACTCTCCGAACATGGACTCTTGGACCTCGGCGCGGGCGGTACTGTTCGCTTGGGTCTGCGTTTATGGGAACTCGTCAACCGCAATTCACCCACCCTGGCTCTCAGGCAGGCTGCCATGCCGTTCATGGAAGATATACAGCAAGTCCTCAACCAGAATGTGAATCTGGCGGTGCTTGACGGGTGGGAGGCACTATTTGTGGAGCGGCTTTCGCGTCGGGGATCAGTGGCCAACCGGGCGCGGATCGCCGGGCGGATGCCCGTCCACATTTCCTCGGCCGGTCTGGCCCTGATGTCGAACCAATCGCGCGAATTGCAGACGGAGTACCTCCGGCAATTCGCAGATCCCAGCGCAAAGGTAACTGCCGGCGTCGTGCGTCAACTTCTAGCCGAAGCGGCGCAGCAGGGGTACGCGCAATTGGCTGGTGTGGTGGATCCCGATACGTGGGGGATTGCCGTGCCGGTGATCAACAGCAAGCGTCGCACCGTGGCGGCGCTCGGAGTGGTTGTGCCGCTGGCGGAAATGCGACTTCAGGCGCTGGTGCCCGCGCTCCAAACGGCTGCCCGGGGGATAGGACGTCAACTCGGCGACTAGAGTCCAACTTCCGTTCAACGGAATTGTTGTAACGCCAATCACTCCTCGCGGGCCACACTAAATGCAAGATTCATCCCGCTTCACGGCAAGCAGGGATCCGCAACGAAGCGAGGAAACCATGGCACGTACACCGATTACCACCCAAGTGGCCATCATGGGTGCAGGCCCAGCCGGCCTGATGCTCTCCCACCTGCTGGCCAAGCAGGGCATCGAATCTGTGGTGGTGGAAATCCGCAGCCGCAAGGAAATTCAGGAAACGGTTCGTGCAGGCATCCTTGAGCACGGAACAGTGAACCTGCTGGTGGATTCCGGCGTCTCGGACCGGGTATTGCGCGAGGGCGACCGACACGACGGAATCGAACTGCGGTTCAACGGTGAGAGTCACCGCATCAACTTCAAAGAGCTCGTGGGTGAATCCGTGTGGCTGTACCCGCAGACAGACGTGTTCGCGGACCTTGCCGCAAAGCGGGCGGCCGACGGCGGCGACGTCCGGTACAGCGTCACGGACACCACCGTGCACGACCTCGAAGGCAAGCCAAAGGTCTGGTTCACCGACTCCGACGGACAGGAGTTCGAAATCCAGGCCGACTTCCTGGTGGGTGCCGACGGGTCGCGCAGCCACTGCCGCTTCCAGATCCCCGAAGCCAACCGCAAGTGGTACTTCCACGAGTACCCGTTCGCGTGGTTCGGAATACTCGCTGAGGCCCCGCGCAGCGCCGACGAACTCATCTACGCGAACTCCGAGAACGGGTTCGCCCTGATCAGCCAGCGCACCGAAACCGTTCAACGCATGTATTTTCAGTGCGACCCCAAAGAGAACGTGGCCGACTGGGACGACGAACGGATCTGGTCCGAGTTCCGCAAGCGCGTCAACGGCAACGGCTTTGAACTCAAAGAGGGGCCCGTTCTGGAAAAGATGGTTTTGCCTTTCCGCAGCTTTGTTCACACACCCATGCGGCACGGAAACCTCTTCCTCGCCGGCGATGCAGCGCACACAGTGCCGCCCACTGGCGCCAAAGGCCTGAACCTGGCAATCCACGACGTCAAGGTGCTCTTCGAGGGGCTGGATTCCTTCTACTCCAACGGCTCCACCGCGCTGCTCGATTCCTATAGCGACCGCGCCCTGGACCGCGTATGGAAGGCCCAGCACTTCTCTTACTGGATGACGTCCATGCTCCACACAGTGCCGGGTGCCGACGATTTCGACCGCGCCCGCCAGCTTGGTGAGCTTCACTCCGTGGTCACATCCGAGCATGCCAAGGCGTACCTCGCGGAGTCGTACACGGGCTGGCCAACCTCGCGGTAGCGCGTTTTTTTGGGGGGGCTGCTGGGCGCTATCGTTGCTGCGCTGGTTTGCTGGTTGCTGGTTGCTAGAGAACGAATGTCACGTGTCCGCCGAAGTATGGGTCCTGGGCCACGGGCCTTGGACCCTGGGCCCTGAAACACGGGCGCGGTTCGTAGGAGGTCCTGTGCGGTCATGATCAGGTCACGGTTCGCGTGCGGAGCGCCGGTCCCGGGTTGCAGGTCGAAAGCAGCGAAGGCGCGGCAGTGATCGGAACTCACAGGCCACAGATAGCCAGTAGGGAGTGCGGGGCAGGCAGCTGCACGGGCGGCCCAAGCGCCACCATGAGCGTTGAGCACACGTTCCTGTATCGCTCTTTGCCCATCGCGCCCTGCCGCC